>JAUVHT010000025.1 GCA_030593155.1 Candidatus Bathyarchaeota archaeon | reverse complement strand
TAGAGGTAGTGGAAGTCGCTCCCCTTCTCCACTTCCTGGAGGACGAGCTCGGCAAGCTCCACGCCGCCGGGGCCGCCCTTCAGCACCGTGTCCGTAAAGGCAGCGGGGATGCCCTCCTCTTTTGCCCAGTTGAGGACCACGTCGTTCTCCTCCTGGGCGTCGGTGTAGAAGTGGTTCATGCAGACCACGACGCGGACGCCGTGCTTCCTTGCGTTGTCCACCTCGTTGGCGAGGATCGGCAGCCCTTCCTTGACCTTCTCGGGGTTAGCCTCCTTGAGGTTCTTGTACTTGACGCCAGCGTGCCTCTTCAGCGCCTTGATGGTGGCGACGATAACGACCAGATCTGGCTTCAGTCCGCCCGCGCGTGCGGCGATGTTGAAGAACTTCTCCATGCCCAGGTCGGCTCCGAAGCCGGGCTCCATGATGACGTAGGGGGCCAGCTTGAGGGCCGTCTTGATGGCGGCGAGGCTGGGGCAGCCGTGGGCGATGTTGGCGAAGGGTCCGCCGTGGATGATGGCGGGGGTGTTCTCCAGTGTCTGCACCAGGTTGGGCTTGACCGCTTCCTTCATCAGGATGGCCATGGCGCCTATGCCGCCGATCTCCTTGGCCTTCACGGCGTCACCCTTCTTGTTGTAGGCGACGGTGATCTCCCCCATCCTCTCCTTGCAGTCCATGAGGTCGCTGCTGATGGCGTGGATGGCCGCTATCTCGCTGGCTGTGGTGATCTCGAAGCCTGTCTCGTAGGGGACTCCGCCGTTCTTGTCGCCGAGGCCCACCACGATGCTCCTCAGGCACCTGCTCTCGATGTCCAACACACGCTTCCACATGACCTGCTTCAGGTCTATGTTCAGCTTGTTGCCGCGGAAGACGTGGTTCTCCATGAGGCTCGTGAGGAGGTCGTGGGCGCAGGTGACGGCGTGGAGGTCCCCCGTGAAGTGGATGTTGATGTCCTCCATGGGCAGCACCTGGGCGTAGCCTCCACCGGCCGCCCCGCCCTTGATGCCGAACACGGGGCCGAGGCTTGGCTGCCTGAGGACCACTATGTTCTTCTTCCCTATCTGACCCATCGCCTGGGCCAGCCCTACGGCCATCGTGGTCTTGCCCTCGCCGGTCTTCGTCGGCGTCACGGCGGTCACTATGATGAGCTTCCCGTCAGGCCTGTCCTTCCGCTCCTTCAGGACGTGAGGCTTGATCTTGGCCTTGTATTTTCCATAAAGCTCGATATCGTCCTCAGAGAGCCCGAGGCTCGAGGCAATCTCGGTTATCGGCTTGAGCTTCGCACCCTGAGCGATTTCAATATCTGGAGGTATTGACATTTCAATCTCAACTGAATATGAGAAGGATTATTTTAATAGTTTTATTAGATGGAACCGTAACCATAGATGTGATGTAAGAATGGTAAAAGTCACCTTCGTGCAGGCAGGTTACATCGGCGCGACGACCCTCATCGACGCGCTCCTAGACGAGAGGGCCTCCCGGAAGGATATCTCCGTCCGGGTGATCTCCTCGGGATGCAAGATGGACGAGGCGGAGGCCGCGGCCGCGGCGGAGATCGCCGCGAAGGTCCCCACGGACCTCTACGTGTGCGTCTCCCCCAACGCCGGCCTCCCCGGCCCCAAGAAGATGAGGGAGATCCTCAAGGAGACCGGGAAGCCGATAATAGTCGTCTCGGACGAGCCCTCCAGGAAGGCGGCCAAGAAGCTGCCGGAGGAGGGGATCGGCTACATCGTCCTCTACGCCGACGCGATGATAGGAGCCAAGAGGCCGTTCCTCGACCCCATCGAGATGGCCCTCTTCAACGCGGACATCATCAAGGTCCTCTCCGTCACCGGGGTCTTCCGCATCATCTACACAGAGCTGGACAGGGTCATCGAGCAGATCAAGAAGGGCGAGAAGCTGGAGCTCCCAGAGATCGTGGTGAACAAGAAGAGGGCCATAGCCGCCAGCGGCCTCCAGAACCCCTACGCCAGGGCGAAGGCCATGGCCGCCTTCGAGGCCGCCCGGAAGGTCGCCAACCTCGACGTGGAGGGCTGCTTCAAGACCGAGGGCGCCCAGAACTACATCCCCATAATCGCCGCGGCCCACGAGCTGTTGAGGTACGCCGCGAAGCTCTGCGACGAGGCCAGGGAGATGGAGAAGGCGAACGACTCCGTCGAGAGGCTCGTCCACTTCAGAGACGGCACGCTACGGAAGAAGACCCAGCTCCTAGGGAAGTTCGAGTAGAGGGCCTCACCGGTCCCTGTCCCTACCCCTCCGGGTCCTGACGGCGACGCCGAAGCCGAAGGCGAGCATCTCCTCCCCGGTGAGGAGGACCCGCCCCACGGCCAGGACCCTTTTTTTCGAATCAAGTACAATGACCTCGTCACCAGGCCTGATGCCAGCGCCAGCGTCAACCACGTGCTTCGCGAAGACGTTCTTCCCCTGGGATATGAACTCCCCCACGTCGTCCAGCACCGTCACCGTGCAGCCCAGGGGGTTAACCCCGGAGACCAGCCTGTTGGCCCCGGCTATGGTCAGGGTCAGCATCCCGTCCGTCGGCCTCAGGGAGGCGAGAAGGACATCCCCCAGGCGTATGAACCTGACCTTCCCCGTCCTCTTGGAACGCTCGAAGGACACCCCCTCCGGGAAGAGGGTCTCTCCGCTGGAGGGGCCGAACTGGTATTTGGCCACGCCCCTCACTCGCCTCAGGTCCCGATCCATCCCGTGACAGTAGATGCGCTGAGCATTTATAGCCGATTCGCCATCCATCTAGGTGAGGTCTCACGATGAATTGCGATGTCTGCGGAGCAGAGATCAACGGCCCGCCCTACCGCAGGATAATAGAGGGGGGCAAGATGACCGTGTGCGGGCGATGCGCCAGCTTCGGCTCGGCCGAATGGAGTCCCAACCTACCCCGAGGACGCCCGCGGGGCCGTCCGGCTCCGAGGCGCCCCCGGAGCGAGGTGGAGGCGGTCGAGACCCTGGGGATGGTGGACGACTACGGGGTGAAGATAAGGAAGGCGAGGCAGAGGATGCGGATGACCGTCGAGGACTTTGCCCGGAAGATAAACGAGAAGGAGTCGGTCATCAAGAAGCTGGAGAAGGAGGAGCTCAACCCAGACCGGAAGCTGATACAGAAGTTGACAAGCGCCCTCAAGATCGAGCTCCTGGAGGTAGGGGAGGCCCCAGCGGTAGCCTCCGTCGCAAGGAGGGCTTCCACCGGCAGGACCCTCGGAGACATCTGGAAACAAAGCCAGGAAAAAACCAAGGAAGAAGAAGAGAGGAGTTGACACCCTAGACGGGAAACAACCCCCAGCCCCTAGGATATCCACACCAGTTGTGTAGACCCGAACTCGATGGGAGACGAGAAGCTATGTCAAACCGGAGAAACGTGATCCTCATAAGCGGAGTGCCGGGCGTGGGCAAGACCACCGTCTCCCGCCTGTTGGCGGAAAACATGGGAAGCCCGCTCGTCAACGTCTCCCATCTGGCGGAGAGGGAGAACCTCACCACGGGCTCCGACTCCCTCAGGGAAACCTCCGTCGTGGATCTGGACAGGATGAGGGAGAGGCTGTCCACGATTGTCAAAGAATCGAAGGGTCCAGTCATCGTCGAAGGCCACTTCGCCCACGACGTCGTCCCCCCCGGAGAGGTCTCGCACGCCTTCGTCCTCAGGAGGGCACCGTGGAGGCTTAGGGAGGAACTGGAGGCCAGGGGCTACCCCGAGGAGAAGGTCTGGGAGAACGTCGAGGCGGAGCTGGTGGACGTCTGCCTCGTGGAAGCCGTGAAGGCCCTGGGATCGGAGAGGGTTTGCGAGATCGACACCACCGATAGGTCCCCGACGGAGGTGGTGGAGGAGATCGCCTCCGTCATCCGTGGGATGACGCCCTGCGCCCGTCGCAGTGTCGACTGGCTGGATCGAGACGAGACAAAGAAGATGCTGGAGGGACGAGATGTACGTCGTGGTTAGATGCCAGCGCTGCGGGAACATCATCCTGGGGAACACCCGGTACAGGACCAGGGCCTGCCCCCACTGCGGCCACAGGACGGTGCTGAGAGGCCTGAAGGTCCTCGGCAGGACGGATTCCTCACAGGAGGCCGTGGCCCTAATCCAGGCCTTGAAGAAGAGAGATGCAGACGGCGGATAGTCTGGGTTTCACATTGGCTATCCGGTTCCGAGCATTAACGATCCGAATGATATATATAGTATGTACGCGATGGGAGAATTTCAGTGCTGTTGATATGTCTGCTGAAAACCTGGCACAGCTGAAAAAGTTCTTGGACGACGACGACTATAAGGAGCTACTCGAGTTCTGCTGCGAGCCGAAGGCCTGGAAGGAGATCTCCAAGCTGAAGATCAAGCAGAGCAAGATGTTCAAGATGCTGAAGGATCTGAAGACCTCAGAAACCCTGCTGTTCGCCGACGGTAAGTACTACACCGCGCCGCACGCGAAAGAGTACATGACCTGAGGCCTTGGATTCCGGTTCAGATTCATGTCTGCCTCCCCTAAAAGTTTTCCATTTTTATATCACGTTGCAGTATTCTGTCCCCTAGAGGTGTGAATGTTGGCCGCCGTAGCGAGTAGGAAGTTCTTCGAGGAGCTCGGGCAGCTCATGGACAAGTCGGTCAGGGTCGAGGGCAACGACGGGAATGTGTATGACGGAGTCCTCCTCGGGTATGACAGTAACTCTATGAGCGTGTGTCTGGGAGACGTGACGGGTGACCAGGGAACCAAGATCCACAGGGTGTTCATCTACGGGCCCACCATCTCGAAGGTCTCGGCCTCGGAACGCCCCTTCAACCTTGAGGGCCTGGCCGATAGGATCGAGAGGGTCTTCCCCAACATGGTCAGGACGTACCACGACGCCAGCACCATCGTGGTCATGGACAAGATCCGGGTGAACGAGTCGGGAGTGGTGGAGGGCAGCGGCCCCGCAGCCGACCGGGTGCGCGACATCTTCCAGAGGTTCGTCAACGAGACCGCCTAGAAAGCCGTCACCCACAACCTCTTTTCCGCAGACCAACGAGGGCCTCCTCTATGGGCGCCAAGGTGAAATACCCCCTCCAGTTAGAATGTTTGATAGCCATGTCCTTCGAGCTGCGCGACCGGGACCTCCTAGGCCGCATCGGTAGGCTGAATACCAAGGGGGGCGTCGTGGAGACCCCGGCCTTCATGCCGGTGGTCAACCCGGTCTCCCAGGCCATCCCCCCCCAGAGGATGAGGGAGGAGTTCGGCTGCGACATAGTCATCACCAACTCCTACATCATCAAGAAGAACTTCGGGGACCAGCTCGACATCAGGGTCCACGACCTGATAGGGTTCGACGGCGTCGTGGCCACCGACTCTGGCGCCTACCAGCTCCTGGTCTACGGCGATGTGGAGACCACCCCCGAGGAGATCATAAGGTTCCAGCAGGGTATAGGCTCGGACATCGCGGTGATCCTGGACATCCCCACGGGCTGGAAAGAGACCCGGGCCAGGGTCGAGTGGACCGTGGAGGAGACCCTTAGGAGGGCCGAGGCAGCCCTACCCCTCATCGAGGGGGACGAGATCCTCTGGGTGGGGCCAGTCCAGGGAGGGGCCCACCTAGACCTGGTGGAGCGGTCAGCCAGGATCGTGGGCGAGATGCCCTTCCAGATCTACGCCCTGGGCAGCCCGACGGAGGTGATGGAGAACTACAGGTTCTCAGTCCTCGTCGACATGATCATGGCGGCCAAGCGTAACCTGCCTCCGGACAGGCCCCTCCACCTCTTCGGGGCCGGCCACCCCATCATGTTCAGCCTGGCGGTCGCCCTGGGATGCGACCTCTTCGACTCCGCCGCCTACGCTCTCTACGCGAAGGCCGGTCGATACCTCACCCCCCTGGGAACCATGAGGCTCAAGGACCTGAGCTACCTCCCATGCTCCTGCCCCGTATGCATCACGCACGACGCCGACGAGCTCAGGGGGATGCTGAAGGGGGAGAGGATCAGGGCCCTGACCGAGCACAACCTTCACGTCACGATGGCGGAGATTAGGGGGGTGAAGCAGGCCATCACCGAGGGAACCCTCTGGGAGCTGATGGAAGCCCGCAGCCGGGGGCACCCCTCCCTGGTCTCCGCAATGAGGCGGCTCAAAGACTACAGGGAAGATCTGGAGAGACACAACCCGGCCTACAAGGGGCGAGGGGTCTTCTTCTTCGACTCGGTGGGCCTCGCCCGGCCAGAGGTCACCCGCCACGCCAGGCGGCTCAGGGACAACTACAGCCCACCGGCCGGCTCGGAGATCCTGCTCCTCGCCACCGCCCCGAGGTGGAAGCCCTTCTCCAAGTCCAAGGAGAACCAGCTCCTGTCAGAGGCCCTCTCGGAGGGGCTGGGCGGCGAGGCGGAGCGGGTGCACGTGTGCTTCTACTCGGCGCCCTTCGGCGTCGTCCCCGTGGAGCTCTCGGAGACCTACCCCCTCTCCCAGTTCGAGACCCCTGAGCCCCTGGACAGGGAGAGCCTGGAGTACGCCGCCGAGCAGGCGGGGGCGTACATCCGAGAGACCGGATACCATCACACTGTCATCCACTCCGGAGACGAAGCACTGGACGCGCTGGTAAGGACAAGATGCGGTGAGGTATCGAAGGAGATGGGTAAATCCCTGGAGATAGTGTCGGATCCGGACCCCTGGGGGGACGCGGCCATCGGGAGGCTCGTCGCCGCCCTCAAGGAGGGGTTTGAAGCCCGCTAGGAGCACTCGGCGTCCGCGATCTTGAGGACCTCGTCTATGACTCTTATGCCCTCGTCCAATTCCTCCTCGGTCACGACCAGGGGCGGCGCGACGATCATGGTGTTGAGCACCGTCATGACGTAAACCCCCTTACCCAGGGCCTCCCCGGCCATCCTGCTCAGGACGGTGGGCTCGAACCTCTGGCGCCGGGTTGCGAAGGGCTCCTTGGTATCCCTGTCCTTGACGGGCTCGATGCCCCAGAAGAGCCCCTTCCCCCTCACATCGCCGACGGACGGGTGGTCGTCCTTCAGCTCCATGAGACGTTTCCCGAGGATTTCTCCCATCTTCTTTGCCCGTTTGATGAGGCCCAGGCGCTCGTACTCCTGGATGGTCGCGAGGCCAGCGGCGCAGCCCAGGGGGTGGTTGGCGTAGGTCTGGCCGTGGCAGAACAGGTTGTCCTCCTCGAAGAAGTCGGCGATGGGCTTCCTGACCACGGTGGCGCTGAGGGGGATGTAGGCGCTGGTCAGGCCCTTGGCCAGGGTCATGATGTCTGGCACCACGCCCCAGTGGTTGACGCAGAACCACTCTCCGGTGCGGCCGAAGCCCGTCATCACCTCGTCCGCGACCAGGAGGGTCCCGGTCTCGTCGCAGATCCTCCGGAGCTTGGGCATGTACTCGTCGGGGGGGACGAGGATGCCGTTGGAGCCGACGATGGGCTCCACGAAGACGGCGGCGACGTTCCCCGCTCCCTCCATCTCGATCATCTCTCCTATGTACTTGGCGCATCTGACCCCGCAGCCCGGGTGCTCCAGGCCGAAGGGGCAGCGGTAGCAGTAGCAGTCGGGGGCGTGGACCACCCCGGGGGGCACGGGGGCGTAGAGCCTCCTGGGGTCGCCGGTGAGGCCAATGGCACCTGAGGTGGCGCCGTGGTAGGACCTGAATCGGGCGATGAGCTTGGGGGCGCCGGTGTAGAACCTTGCGATCTTGATCGCCGCCTCGTTGGCCTCGGCCCCACCCAGGGATAAGTAGGACTTGCAGAGGTCCCCGGGGGTGACCTCGGCTATCTTCTGGGCGAGCAGCGAGGCTGGCTTCGTGGTGAACCCCGGTGCTATGTAGAAGAGCTCTTCCCCTTGCTTCGCCAAGGCGTCCCTGACCCTCTCGTTGTCGTGGCCCAGGTTCGAGCAGACGAGCTGGGAGGAGAAGTCCAGGTACCGCTTCCCCTCAGAGTCCATGAAGTAGGAGCCCTCCGCTCCCACGATCACCCTCGGATTCCAGGTTTTCTGGTATCTCCAGGTGCCGAAAAGGTACTTCCTTGTGATCTCGGCGTAATCCTCACCCATGATCAAACAACTCTTGGAATACGCATGGGGTTTTTTTCTGATAAGGTTTGGTACTCTGGCGTCTCACAGGATCGTGATGACGACTATCTGCGACCTTGTTCACCGATTGTATGAGGAGACGACAGCAGGTTTCTTATCAGCATACCTTCCAATCTGTATGAACTGGGATGTCCGACAGGTACGACATGAGGTCTCTGGCCCCCACCGTGTGCAGCATCCTGGGCGTCCGGCCGCCCGGATCGGCAGACGCCGAGCCCTTCCTGGAGGTTGTGGACTCGATGGGCGAGACGGAGAGGCTGGCCGTGGTGGTCATCGACGCCTTCGGCGTCTCCACTTGGACGGCGGCCAGGCTCGAGACCCCTACCTTCAACGCATTGGCGAACAGGCACCTCCTCCACCTCCGGTCGGTGATGCCCACCATAACCCCCGTGAACTTCGCCACGATGCTCACCGGGGCAGGACCCGACATCCACATGATCAGGGACCGCACCCAAGAGCTCAAGCCGGAGACCGTATTCGACGTGCTCAGGGAGAAGGGAGCCACCTCGGCGACTGCCGCCCGGGCCCTGAGCAGCCTGGGCATCCTCATCTCCCCCCTCGCGGACCGCCCCGGCATAGCCGAGTCCAACACGGACGAGGAGGTCAAGGCCCTGGCCCTCAAAGCTCTGGGGGAGGGGGTCGAACTCCTCTGGGTGCAGCTCCTGGATGTGGACGACGCAGGTCACGCCCACGGGCCCCTGAGCTCCCAGGGCATCGCCGCGATAAAGAGGGCCGACCGCCACCTCCGGGAGATCGCCGTGAGGGCTCAGGGGGAGGATTACGGCATCCTCGTGCTGGCGGACCATGGGCAGCATACCATCCTCAGAGAGGACGGGAGCGAGGGTGGGACCCACGGGACATACTCCGACGAAGACGTGTACGTCCCCCTGGTATGGTGCAATCCCGAGGAGCTGAAGGGAACCCTGGGGATTCCCTCATAAGTTCAGAACCTGGTTAGACTCCATCCCTGTTGACGGGAAATATTGTTATGCCAGGAGGTGGGGCGCCCTCTCCTCGATGTGGGGCCTCAACTCGCCCACGCTCCTGTGGATGGCCGCGAGTGTGAAGTCCAGGTCTTCGTCGGTGGTGATCGCCGAGACGTTGGGATGGCCGAGGAGGTAGACTCCCCGGTTCATCATGTCCAGGGAGAAGTACCTCCCCAGGACCCGGTCCCCGGTGGCGGCGGTCCTGTAG
>JAUVHT010000185.1 GCA_030593155.1 Candidatus Bathyarchaeota archaeon | reverse complement strand
ACGGGGCCAATCTACGTCGAGGGGGCTGAGCCTGGGGACACCCTATTGGTTGAGGTCCTGGACATTGAGCTGCCCGAGAAGGGGACCGTGGCCATAATACCCGGCTTCGGCTCTCTGGAGGGCTGGCTCAACCTGTTCGAGCCCAAGAGGAAGACATGCGCCATCTCGGATGGGAAGATCGCCTACGAGACCGACGACGGTAGGACCTTCGAGATCGCGGCGGACCCGTTCGTGGGAACGATAGGCGTCTCCCCGCTGTTCGAGGCCATCACGAGCCTCTCCCCCGGCCGCCACGGGGGGAACATGGACTGTCCGGATATCAGGCCCGGGAACACCCTCATGCTCCCTGTCTCCAGGCCGGGCGCCCTCTTCAAGCTGGGGGACGTCCACGCGGTGCAAGGAGACGGTGAGATCTGCGGGGTGGCCATCGAGGTGGACGCCGTAGTCACTTTGAAGTTCGGCCTGAGGAAGGGGTGGACCATAGGCTGGCCCAGGATCGAGTCCCCCGACGAGATCATGACCGTGGGGAGCGCCCGGCCCCTGGAGGACGCGGCCCGCCAGGCCTTCAGGGAGATGGTGGAGTGGATGGTAACCGACCACGGCTGGGTTAGGGACGACGCCTACATGTTCCTCAGCATCGCCGCGCGGGCCCGAATAGCTCAAATCGTAGATCCTCTATACACCGTGGTGGCGAAGCTGCCGAAGATGTATATCGGAGGAGATTGATATGGAAGAGTCTGATGTTCCGATGGTCTGCCCCAAGTGCGGGGGCAAAATGGTGCAAGGGAACCTCACCATCCCCCTGGAGCGGATGAGCCCCAGGACGATGGACCAGCTGACCCCCAGCTTCTCGATGGGGGGCTTCCCCCAGATGATGGAGGACTATTCAACCGAGCCCCGCTGGAAGGAGAAGACCGGGGAGAGAACGGGCCTCATATTCAAGAGGGACGAGGTCAAGCAGATGAAGCTGGACGGATACCGTTGCAGCCTGTGCAACTACATCGAGATCTACGCCAAGCCGTAGTAGCCCAATTCAGAGCCTGAACCGACCGCTGTGAACGCTATCCCTGTAGCAGGCCTTGACGCATTTTCCGCAAACATCACTTTCGAGGCCGAGGGAGACGATGTATCTCAGGCACTGTTCCCGATAGTTCTCGAGCCTGTCCTTGGAGCCGAGGATGGGGCAGGCGTCGAGGCAGGCTCGACAGTCCCCGCATCCCATCAGGGTGGGAACGGTCCTCTCAAGGGCGAGGTCGGTGACCACTGAGGCGAGCCTTATGGCGCAGCCGTTGTTGGGGTTCACGATGAGCTCGTTCTTCCCCCTCCATCCGACACCCGACTGCTCCGCCGCGACCCGATGGGATATCGCCATCGAGTAATAGTCCTCGACTCTGCTGATCTCCGAGGCCATGCCCATCACCGTCGCGGGAATGGCAGTTCCACTGGTCTCGACGGCCAGCTTGGCAGTAGTCTCGTCGAGGGCTTCGTTCAGCCTCCGGTACTCCCCGGCGTATACGTTCCACCTCTCCTTGTCGTAGCCGTCCCCCTGCTTCACCGCTATCGCGTCTATGGCGTGCTCTGGGTAGGCGTAGGCTATGCTGATGACGGAACCTCTCTCCATGAGGGGGGTTAGGCGTTCCCCTAAGGCCTCCTCGAGGAGCCTCTGCTGGACCGGGAGGAGGGCGTCGTGGACCAGGCGGAAGGATGCGACTCCCAGAACCCCTCTTAGACCGTGTCTTGCGGATTCCTCCTCGAAGATCCGTTGCACTCTCTCAAGGTTGCTGTCACCGCCCATAAGGATCCAAGTTTAGGCTCTCCCCATATAGGGTTTCTAGTTCGAGTCGAGTGGATGAGCGTAATCTCCTCAACTCGATTGGATGTACCTATTTAGAACTCTTAAAATTTACCGCCTCGATAGTTAAGTGAACGAATTGGACTACACGAACTATCTTTTACCCGGAGGGTTGGTGCTCTTCGTCGGTCTGGTGGGCGTCTACTTCGCGTATCTCTTCAACAGGCTGGTAAGGTTTGGGAACGCTGCGGAAGCAAACCTGGGCCAGGTCAGGGTGGCCCTGAAGAAGAGGCTGGACATGATCGAGCAGCTCCTCGGCGCCGTCAAGGGATACGTACGCCACGAGAGGGAGCTATTCGAGTCCGTGGCGGCCATGCGGGCGAAGGTCTTCGAGGCCGGCTCTGAGGGGTTGAGCGACATCGACCGGGAGTCCCGAAGCATCACAGTAGGCATCGTGGCTGTCGCTGAGGCCTATCCGGATCTGAAGGCGAACGAGTCCGTGAGGAAGCTGATGGACGCTGTGGTCAGCGTCGAGGACGAGATAGCCAGGCACCGGTACACCTACAACAACATCGTGCAGGAGCTCAACACCATGGTCGACACCATCCCCTCCAACCTCGTGGCCAGCAGCGTGGGCTTCGACAAGAGGGAGTACCTCCAGTTCGAGGAGAAGGTGGAGGCGAGACCGGACATAACGGGGATCTCCGAGCCTTGAGCGAG
>JAUVHT010000066.1 GCA_030593155.1 Candidatus Bathyarchaeota archaeon | reverse complement strand
CACCCCAAGGTTATGGACGCCGTGGAGGAGCAGATCAGGAGGGGGACCCACATAGGCTGGTCCCACGAGCTGGAGATAGAGCTCGCGGAGCGCCTCGTCGAGATGGTGCCCAGCGCAGAGATGGTCCGGTACACAAGTAGCGGTACCGAGGCCAACATGTACTCCAGCCGCCTTGCCCGGGCTTACACGGGCAGGATGAAGCTGGTCAAGATGGAGGGGGGGTGGCACGGCGGCTACGACAGCCTCCACAAGGGGGTTCACGACCCCTTCAACGTCCCCGAGTCGGCGGGCCTCAACCCGAAGACGGTCGAGGACACTGTAGTCGTTCCCTTCAACGACCTGGACGCGGCCAGGGAAGCCCTGAAGGGAGAGGACGTCGCCAGCCTGGTCGTCGAGCCCCTCATGGGGGTGGGGGGCTTCATCATCGCCGAGCCCGGCTACCTGGAAGGGCTCAGAGAGATCTGCGACGAAACCGGGACGCTGCTGATCTTCGATGAGGTCATATCGGGCTTCAGGCTAGGCCTCGGCGGGGGCCAGGGCTACTTCGGGGTGACCCCGGACATCACCGTTCTGGGCAAGATCATGGGCGGTGGCTTCCCGGTAGGCGCTTTCTGCGGTCGGAGGGACATCTTCGAGCTCCTCGACCACCATAAGTACCCTGAGATGCAGGAGAGATCTTTCCATGGCGGCACCTTCACCGGCAACCCCGTCAGCATGGTGGCGGGGATAGTCACCCTCGACATCCTCAAGGAAGGAAAGGTCTACGAGCACATCGACGGCCTCGGCGAGAAGACTCGGAAAGGCTTGGCTGACATCATAAGCCGTAGCGAAGTTGAGGCCGCCCTAACAGGCATCTGCTCGACCTTCGGCATTCACTTCCAGAAGGAGGTTCCCAAGAACGTCAGGGACGTCTCGAAGAACGATCCAAAGGTTGCAAAGGCCTACTACGCCCACATGCTCTCCAGGAACATCGTCTACGTCAGCCCGACGCTGCCCCACAGCTTCATCGGCGAGCCCCACACAGAGGGAGACATCGAGGAGTTCCTGGCTGCGACAGAGGACTTCTTCAAGACCTACAGGGGTTAGATGGTTCCGGAGGAGGATTTCCCTCATTTTTTATGTTTTGTTCCAATGTCGACCATACTTTTCGAATATTCTTTCCACCTGGTCTAGTGGCAGCGCGTACCTCGTGTTCTCATCTCTGCCAACCATGGTCTCCGCCCTGAACAATGCGTTCACGATGGCCTCCTCTGTTGCCTCGACAGTAGCCTTGAATACGGGGTTCATGAACCCATCTCCTTTGCTCGGGATCGCCTCTATGAGCTCATCGACGCTCCTCTCCCCTGTGCTGAAGGAGATGGTGAAATCGCCGCTCCTGTTGCTTCCGTAGGATCCTGTCCTGGCGAGGCCCATGGCCGCCCTCTTAGCCACTTTCCAGAGCTGGCGGGAGTTCGCGTCAAGGTCTGTGGCCACGATCATCATGATGGAGTTGCCTGAAGCCTCTTCCGGGGGCTTCGGCAGCTCCACCTCCTTGCCCACCGGCACGCCGGCGATGGTGAGATCCTCTTTTCTCCCGCAGTTGAGCTGGACCAGGACGCCAACGGTGAAGCAGTCGTGGATCCTCGAGGCGGTCCCGACTCCCCCCTTGAAACCATAGCCCGTCATGGGCGTGCCACATCCCACGTTTCCCTCGAGGGTAGGGCCTCTCCCTTTCTGGCTTCGGGCCAGATCGATGGCCTCGAAGACCTGCTCCTTCCCTATGTGCCTGCCGAAGCTACGCGTCAGATAGTTCCCGTTGGTCTCTCCGACTACGACGTTCAGGGAGCTGGGAGCCCCGTCGTACCTCTCCTCGAAGTAGTCGAGGACCGAGTCGGCCACCCTCCACGTGTTCAGGGTCTCCGTGAGGAGGATGGGAGTCTCGATGACTCCCTCGAACATGATCTGGGGGAGCCCGGTGACCTTCCCGTAGGCGTTGAAGAGGTCCACGGCGGCGGTCACATTCTCTTGATAGAGGTTCCCCTGATGGGGCACGATGGCGGTCACCCCCGTCCGGATATCGTCCCCTCTAATCAGGGTTGAATGTCCCACCCCGACCCCATCAACGTCTGTGATGGAATTATTGCGACCGGGCTCCATCCCGCCCAGCTCGATCCCGAACTCCCTCGCTCTCGGCCTTTTCATACTGATCTCGATGATTGTCATCTGACAGGCTCATAAGTCTTCGGAAGTACTGAAAACTGTTTTATCCCATCGGCGATATTCCGAGATGATATGAGCATATACAGCGAACTCGGCGTCAAGAGAGTAGTAAACGCCTCCTTCGCCCTGACGCGCCTCGGCGGCTCAGCCCTCTCAAAGGAGGTCCTGAAGGCCATGGAGGAGGCGAACAAGAGCTACGTCTACTTGTGGGACTTCATCAAGAGAGGTGGCGAGATCATCGCCGAGACTTGCGGAGCCGAAGCGGGGTGGATAACCTCCGGCGCCTTCAACGCCCTTGTGCTCAGCGCAGCCGCTTGCATGGCTGGTAAGGACCCGGAGAAGATGCGACGCCTACCCGACACATCGGGCATGAAGAACGAGATAATCATCCAGAGGGCGAACAGGTTTCTCCTCTACGACAGAGCCATGCAGGTCCCCGGCGGTAGGTTCGTCTACGTCGGCGATGAGAGATGGGGCTGCACCCCAGAGCTGATGGAGGCCGCCATAACAGACAAGACCGCCGCCATCCACTACATAGTCACCGGCACCCAGAGACCCAGGGTGGTCTCAGTTGAGGACACCGTCAAGGTCGCCCACAAACACGACGTCCCGGTCATCCTCGACTGCGCCGGGATGACCTACCCCCTCGACGGCCTCACCAAGTTCGTCGACATGGGCGTTGACCTGGCCTGCTACGGAGGCAAGTACGTCGGAGGCCCCAACTCCACGGGCTTCGTCATCGGCAGGAAAGACCTCATCGAGACGGTCGCACTGCACAGCTTCATAGGCCACGAGGCCGGACCCCTGGAGCAGGGAGGCTTCTACAGGAGCGTCGGCAGGGGCTACAAGCTCGACAGGCAGGAGGTGGTCGCCCTCCTCGTCGCCTTCAAGAGGTGGATGGAGATGGACCACGAGAAGGAGCGGTTCGAACCCGCCTGGAAGAGAGCCCGCTACATCGAGAGGCGGATCAAGAAGCTGCCCGGCCTCGAAGGCGTTGAGATGAGCTACGTCCCTCCAAGCGGCGAGGGCTGCGGGTACCACACCCTCGGGCTCCAGCTCGACTTCAAGGGCAGGACCGAGGGACAGGTCTTCGACATAGTCAGGAGCCTGAGGGAGGAGGACCCCGAGATCTGGGTCAGGTACTGGGGAGGTGGGACCATGTTCATCATCAACTGTCTCGTCCTGCGGCCCGGAGAAGAGAAGATCCTCGTGGAGAGGTTCAGCGAAGTCTTCGCCTAGGCTTACAGGATCCCTTCCTCGACTTTTCTCATCCCCGGTTTTATTAGTCATGATATTCTATTCCCTACCGGTGAAATTTTTGAGCGAACCCCTGAAGGTTCACGGCTTCACGGAGGAGGAACTCATGGAGGTGGACCCTGTGGTCCTCCGGGCCATAATCCACGAGCGGACCCACCACACCATCGAGGTCAACATGTACCGGATCATGGACGGCAAGCGAGGCATGCCCCCCAACTTCGGGGAGATCGCAGGGTTCCTCCTGGACGTCTGGAAGCGGAGGGGGCTTCCCACCGACGCCCCGGACATCCAGTGGTGCCTGAATTACATCGGCTTCGCCCGGATGCTGAGATCGGGTGGAGACCTAGACCTTGGAACCAAGCTCCCTGTGCCCTTCACAGATGAGGAGATGAAGACCGTGGACAAGCTCATCTTCGAGCGCCGCTCCATCCGCCAGTTCAAGGACAAACCAGTCTCCGACGAGATGATCCAGAAGATCCTCCTGTCGGGCCTGTACGCCCCCCACGGCTGCAACGTGGGCTGCACCCGGTACCTGGTTCTTCGGGACCCAGAGGAGTGGAAGCTGGTCAGGAGCGACATCCCCATCGAGAACTGTGTCATGATCGTAGTGCTCCAGGACATGCGGATGTACAAGGCCCTCAGGTTCGACGAGTACGTCCCCCAGAACATCTACTACGACGCCGGTGCAGCCGCCGACCACATCTGCCTCATGGCCCACGCCTTCGGTCTAGGGGCCTGCTGGCTCACCCACGGCGAGGAGACCCAGGTGAGGCTGAGGGAGCACTTTGGGCTGCACGATGAGATGGTGAGCCGCAACCACATCGTCGTCGGCTGGCCTGACGAGGCGCCCGTGAAGTCCCAGCGGATGAAGCTCGACGAGGCAATGCTGAACAAATAACCATCTCTCCACCCTATCTCTTTATTACCGGACCCTATCCATTCTTGAACCGAGGTCAGGATTTGAAGGAATACGCATGGGGCTGGATAGAAGACAATAAGGAGCGCATCATCGAGATAAGCGACGCCGTATGGGAGTACGCCGAGCTCGGCTTGGTGGAGTACAAGTCCTCGGAGCTCTTGGCGGACGAGCTGGAGAGCCACGGCTTCAGGGTCGAGAGAGGCGTCGCCGGGATGCCCTCCGCCTTCATGGGTATCTGGGGAAGCGGGAAACCCGTCGTAGGCATAATGGGCGAGTACGATGCCCTCCCCGGCATCTCCCAGAAACCGGTCCCCTACAAGGAACCCCTGAGGGAGGGGGCACCCGGCCACGGGTGTGGCCACAACATCCACGGCGCCTCCGGTTTGGCTGGTGCCATAGCCCTCAGATACGCCATGGAAAAAAAGGGGTTAGAGGGAGTGGTCAAGTTCTTCGGCACTCCCGCCGAGGAGAACTATGATGGCAAGGTCTTCATGGCGAGGGCCGGCCTTTTCGACGACGTGGATGCCTGTCTCAGCCACCACCCGAGCCAGATGAACACTGCGGGGCTGGGAAGCAGCAACGCCATGAACTCGGTGAAGTTTCACTTCCACGGGAAGACGGCCCACGCCGCGAGTTCCCCGGAGCAGGGGCGGAGCTCCCTGGACGCCGTGGAGCTCATGAACATCGGCGTCAACTACATGAGGGAGCACGTGATCGAGAAGGCCAGGATCCACTACGTCATCGAGGAGGGAGGGGGCCAGCCCAACGTCGTCCCA
>JAUVHT010000089.1 GCA_030593155.1 Candidatus Bathyarchaeota archaeon | reverse complement strand
ATAAATCGAACCGTGAACTCTGTTATAAACGCAGTTTGCCCTAGGTTGGGCTGGTGTAAAAACGTGAAAGAGAGTTGGGAGAAGGACTCAGGCACGCCCAACGAGTATCACTCCGTCGAGGCGAAGCGGGGCAGGGAGTTCATCCTGAGGCTCACCACGGGCGCCGACGTCTACCTAGCGCTACAGCAGTTCGCCATAGACCACGGGATCAGGTTCGCGAAGATCCACGCCGCCTTCATGGGAGGGCTGAAACCCGCCAAGTTCCTGGTGTGGGCGCCTGACACTCAGAACCCTGAGAACTGGCACAACGAGTCGGAGGTCACCATCCAGAACCAGAGCATGATCCTCAGCATGAGCGGGGTCATCCATCCCCGGATCATGAAGGGAGAGGAGGAGCCTTTCCCGGCCATCCACTTCGTCACGGGGGGCGCCTGGGATGTGCCCAGCATCGGGGGCCACCTCAACGAGGGGACCATCGTGAAGGGAGTGCTGGAGATATTCATCACTGAGATCCTGGGGATCGACGTGCAGCTGCCCTCGGGCTACGACCCCGAGTCCGATGAGGCGCTGGAGAACTGGTACAAGGAAATCTAGTGAAAAGGCGGTCCGGCCTCTCACCTTCTTTTTTCATTGGAGCCCTGATTCCCTCAAGTCTTGGTTGGGGCGTTCACCAACTAGTTTCGTCTCCCCTACGCTGGGGGATGGAGACGAGAGAATCCGGTTAAGCAATGCGGTCCTCAGTTGGGATAGTCGATACTGCGGCGCCCCGAGGCGGTGGGAGCCAAGTGTCTGTGTTCGGCTCTGTTTGGCTGTTTTTTCTCGTGGGTTTGGCCAGGAGGGCGGCCAGGATCGTCAGCAGTATGAGGAATATGGAGGCGACTAGCACCTCCCTGTAACCCCCGAAAAGGTCGTATGCGAACCCGAAGGGCAGGGGGCCGAGGGCAGAGCCTATCACTCCGGCCATCATCGTGACGCCCCGGATGCCGCTCAGGTGGCGGCGTCCGAAATATGTGGGCCACAGGACCCCTCCGAGGATGCTCAGGACCCCCAGCATCACCCCCCGCAGGACCCCGTAGGCCATTGCGAGGGGCGTCGAGTCGGCCATAAGGAGGACGATCATGGCAAGGAGATACGTCGCCATGGAGAAGGCCAGGAGGTATTTCGCCTGCACCTTGTCGGCCGCCCACCCCGCCAGGAAGCCCACCGGGAGCCGCACGGTGGCCGATACGCTGAAGACGAGGGCGGCTATCTCGGGGGAGAGCCCCCGCTCCCCCATGATGGAGACCTGGTGGAACATGAGGCCTGTGCCCACGGCTGAGACCACGATCGTGGGGAAAAGGAGGAGCCAGAAGCTCCTGTTGCCGAGGACCTCCTTCACGGTCCATGACTCCTCGAACGGCTCATCCTCGACGCCGGGGTCTGCATGGACTGGTTTAGCGTTGTCAGGCCAGAGGCCCACCTCCTCAGGTCGATCACGGATCAGTAGGAATGCGACTGGGACCATGACCGCCCACAGGAGGACCGCCCAGACGCTCCAACTGGCCCTCCAGCCGTAGGCCTTAATCAACCAGGTGTTCAGGGGCGGGAGGAGGGCCGACATGAGGATACCCCCCAGGGACACCAGGCTCACGGCCCTCCCCCTCTTGGACACGAACCACTGAGGCACGAGGGTGGAGCTGCTCAGGCCCATGCAACCCTGCCCCAGCAGCCTTATGAGAAAAAACCCGGCGAAAAGCATCGCCACGCTCTCCACCCTGCTCATCCAGAGGCAGGCGAGGCCGAAGAGGACGGCGACGGCAGTCGTGGTCCTGCGGTGGCCCAGCCTGTCGAAGACACCCCCCACCAATCCCATGAGGAGGCCGGCGATGAGGGTCCCCATCGAGTACATGCTGGAGACCACCGTCCTGCTCCATCCGAACTCCCCTATGTACGAATCGACGAAGACGGAGACAGAGATCGTCTGGCCGGGCCCCGAGAAGAACATCGTCATCGCCGAGACGGCCACGATCACCCACCCGTAGAAGACTGGGGACCTGAATGACAGCCCTTTCTTGGCTCGTTTTACCGTGTCCACATCCATTGGACTACATATTTCCATCGAGAGATCAAAAAAGGATTACGCATCTTCGAACCCCGGGATATAGCCTACTCCGCTGCTTGCTCCCCCCAACCTTTTTTTTAACAACTAGACGAGTTTTTTCAGTCCAGTGGCCTCATGAGTTTCAAGCCGTTGGATCCTGGACTAGAAAGAGGTAGAAGGTGGTCGCGTGATACCCCTCGGGACTCACTAGGGTGTTCTCTTCAGGAGCCCCCGGATCACATCGACGGAAGCCTTCACCTTCGCCGCCGTCCCGGGGCTCAGCCTAGCAGAGGCTTCAGCCTCCCTTAGGAGCTCCAGGGCCTCCGCCGCCAGCGTGGTCGCCTCCTCGACCTTCCCGGGGGGGATCAGCCTAAAGAGGTCCTCCAGCAGGGCGATCCTTCCCCGCCTACCCTCGATCTCTGCCTCGAAATGGCCGATTGTCCACCTCAGGGCGGGGGCCCTAGCCTCGTACTCCCCCTCGTGGAGGTCCCCGAGGCTCTTCCTGATGTCCAACTCGTCGAGCTCGATCCGGGCCTCACTCGCCTTCGTCTCGTGGGCCTCCAAGTCATCGATCTGGTCCAGGAGGTGGTCCCTCTGGCCGATGCATCTCTCGACGCGGCCGTGATAGGCTTCGAAGGTTCTCATGAACTGCTCCTCCCCCGTCTCCTCTTTGCGGAGGAGGCCGACGGACCAGAGTTCCAGATACACGGAGTTGAGGAGCTCGTTGGCCAGTTCCTCTATCGCTGGGTCTGGGCCTCCGGGTTCCTCGGTCTGGAGCGTTTCTCTCTCTGGCTCCCCCTCCTCTTGGAGTCCCGTCTCCGGTGCCTCGATCCCATCATCCGGGGCTTCGGGCTCCAAGGCTTCGGCGGTGGGGGTCGTGTTCAGGCTCTCTTTTTCCATGGGTTCAAGATTGAAGTTTATCCCTTGAACGGTGCTCTCCATGGCAGCGAAGCGGGGCTCCGCCATGGCCTCATGGGCCCCAGGTTCCCTCTCCGCCTGCATCTCCTTGAGGGGTGTGAGGTCGAAGCGGAGTTCATCGGATCCTGCGCCCTCCTCCGCGGGGGCTTCGATCTCCAGGGGGCACCCGCAGGCGACGCAGTAGAGCGATGAGGGGACCTCGCCCTCGCAGTGGGGGCATGTGACCGACGTCGTCTCGGGGGCCTCCAGGGAGGGTCTCATCTCCGTGCCCATCTCTTCGTGGCGCATATCGGATACTTCCCTGAGCATTCGCCATGCTCTCTCCCCCGGCGTATTTAATGAAATTGAACCCGGGGTATCGTCTAGGGATATAAACCAAAGGCCGTTCTCCGTCGACGATATCAATCGACGGTTTCTCAGCACCTTTCCTAGGGCGCAGGTCTCATGTCGATCCTCATGAAGAGGATCACCACAACCAGGAGGGTGGACACAGCCGCGATGACATAGCTGCCTGTCCCCACGGCTAATCCCACCGCCGCGGTTATCCAGATCCCCGCCGCAGTGGTGAGGCCGTGAACCCCGTCCTGCCCCCCTATGATCGCCCCCGCGCCCAGGAACCCGATGCCCGTGACGACCGCCGCGGCGAGCCTCGCGGAGTCCATGGGGAACTCGTAGATGCCGATCATCGTCAAGACGCAGGCGCCGAGGCTGACCAGCATGTGGGTCCTGATCCCCGCTGGCTTGCCCGTGAGGTCTCTCTCGAGCCCGATGATGGCCCCCATCGCCGAGGCGAGGAGGAGTCTTATGACCTGCTCTGTCAGCGTCGACGATAACATGCGCGTAAGGATTGGACGTCACCCAAGATAATCGTTGAGGTCGTCAAAGGCAGAAAACTACAGGACTCTCCCCCGTAATCCAAAGCGCGACCCTGGCTGCGCTGATAATCCTCAGCGAGCCTAAGGGTGGCTCCGAATCAGCCCCGGAGTCTCGCCTCGAGGAGGGCTTCCAGGGAGTCGGCTCTCTCCTGGATGAGGGTCATGATAGGGAGCTCGTAAGGACACCTTTCCTCGCACTCTCCGCACTCGACGCATGTCCTGGTCAGCTCGATAACTTCGGCTATCCTCTTCTCCGTGCCCGGTCTCCAGCCCATCCGCTTCAGGGACTGGCTCTCGGCTCTCAATACGTAGGTGATGGGGATGTCCTGCTGGCAGGGCTGGCAGTAGTTGCAGGCCCGACAGAACTGGGTGCCCAACTCGGCTTTGTCCCTCTCGAT
>JAUVHT010000073.1 GCA_030593155.1 Candidatus Bathyarchaeota archaeon | reverse complement strand
CACCATAGATACCAGCGACCTCGGGAAGAGGCAGGTGAAGCTCTCCATCATCCCCCCTGACATCACCGTCTGCCCCGATTGCCTCAAGGAACTCGAGGACCCGGGGGACAGGCACCACCTCTACCCGTTCACGTGCTGCGCCATCTGCGGCCCCAGATACACAACGATCACCGATCTCCCCTACGACAGGGAGAGAACCATGATGGAGATGTTCCCCCTCTGCCCCAAGTGCGGTAGGGAGTTCTACGAGCCCCTAGACAGGAGGTACAACGCCCAGACCATCTGCTGCCCCGTCTGCGGACCCCGGATGACCCTCTACGGCGCAGACGGAGAGGTCGTCGACGACGAGGACCCCCTCAGAGTCACAGCGAGGCTCCTCGACGAGGGCTCGATCCTCGCGATAAAGGGCATCGGCGGGATCCACCTCGCGGTGAAGACGACGGAGGACGACCCCATCCTCACCCTCCGTGAGAGGAGGAGGAAGCCCGGGAAGCCCTTCGCCCTCATGAGCAGGGGCCTCGACGACGTAAGGAGATACTCCCTTATCTCAAGGGATGAGAAGGACCTGCTTACTTCCTACTGGAGGCCCATCGTCACCCTGACGAAGCGCGAACCCTTCCCCCTGTCGCCGCACATATCGCCGGGGCTCCACACCGTCGGGGTGATGCTCCCCTACTCGGGCATCCACCACGTCCTGTTCAGGTACAACTCGGAGCCGGCGCTGGTGATGACATCGGCCAACTACCCGGGGGAGCCGATGTTCATCGAGAACGAGGTCGCCTTCGAGAAGCTGGAGGGGGTCGTCGACTACCTCCTCCTCCACAACCGGGTGATCCATCAGAGGTGCGACGACTCCGTCGTCAGGATGGTGGACGGCGCCCCCCACTTCCTGAGGCGCTCCCGGGGATACGTCCCGATGCCCCTCGAGATCCCCTTCAGATCCAGGGCCACGGTCGCCGCTGTGGGCCCCGAGCTCACCTCGACGGCCGCTTTCCTCAAGGAGGACAAGTGCTACCTCTCCCAGCATCTCGGGGACATTGAGGGGCTCGAGTCCCTCGATTTCCTCGAGGGCGCTCTGGGCCACATCATCAAACTCCTGAGGGGCGGGAGGATGGACGCCGTAGCCCTCGACCTCCACCCCCGGTTCCTCTCGAGACAAGTCGCGGAGCGGCTCCGGGAGGAGAACGATGCGGAGCTGGTGGAGGTCCAGCATCACCACGCCCACCTCGCCTCGGTGATGGCGGACAACCTCGTGCCCCCCGACGAGGGGGTCGTGGGGGTCATCTGCGACGGGTACGGCTACGGGGTCGACGGAGGGGCCTGGGGCGGCGAGATACTAGTCGGGGGCTACTGTGAGTTCAGGAGGGTCGGGCACCTGGAGTCCCAGCTGATGCCCGGGGGAGACCTGAGCGCCATCGAGTACGGCAGGATGCTCCAGGGCATCCTCTACGGGGAGATGCCCGACGACTCCCTGGGGAGCCTCCTCAAGGAGAGGTACATCGGGGGTTTCTCCCATGGGGAGGAGGAGGTGGACCTCGTCTTCAGGCAGCTCGAGAGGGGAATCTACACCCCCTGGACCACGAGCGCTGGGCGCCTCCTCGACGCTGTCTCGTGCCTCCTCGGGGCGTCCCATGCGAGGACCTATGAGGGTGAAGGGGCTATGAAGCTTGAGGCCCTGGCCGAGAAGGGTTCAACCGGGAATGTCCGGCTTCCCGTCGAGGTGGAGGATACACCTGGAGGGATGGTACTCAGGACAACTCAGATGGTCATGAACGCCCTGGACCTTATGGATGGCAATCGGCCTGAGGACATCGCCCGCGGCTTCCAGGTCGCCCTCTCCGAGGGGCTCGCCGAGATGGCGGTCCGCGCCGCCCAGAACGAGGGGCTTGAGATCGTCGGCTTCTCGGGCGGAGTCGCGAACAATCACATGATCACCAGGGTTCTGAGGGAGAGGGTGGAAGGGCGGGGGCTCAAGTTCATCAGACACAGGAGGGTGCCGAGCGGGGACGGCGGTGTCTCCCTGGGGCAGGCAGCCTCCGCCTCGATCAGGGTCTCATAGGGGCCTGCCCGCATTCATAGATCGTCGTCTTGATCTTGTTCGGCTTCTTTGCGCTGATGAGCCGGACTACGATTATTGCGAATGTTAGGAAGCCTATCTCGATTGAGGCGAAGGTCTAGAAGGCGAGATGATCTCCAATATATATCATCCCCGATCACTCCCCCATAATCGGCCTGATGACCTTATTAACTTTTCACCCGGTCTCTATTTACTCTAAAGACCTGTAATAACTCATCGCATCATCGTTTCTCAAGGAAAAGACATTACATCAGATAATTTTCGAAAATAACCCCGAAACACCCTCAAAAATAAGGGTCTCAATGCACAAATACTCCTTTAATAAGGTCATTTCCATGCGATACACCCATCCACAAAACATGATTTCCGGATCTCTTCCCTGACAGAATTAAATAGATGTATCCAAGGGGTTTATCCATGAAGCCCGATCATGTACAATTTGCCAAAGTCGTCCTCCTTGGGCAGAGGATCTACCTAAACAGCCAAGCGATGTTGACTCAGCTTTCCCGGGGGATTTCAGTCGGTGACACGGCCAAAGGGGATAACACGAACGTGAAGCTCAACAGATCTCTGAAGGATCTAGAATCCTGCCTCATAGAATTTGAGAAGATCACGGAGATAGACCTGAGCACAGCAAGGGGAACGCTGGACCAGAGCTTCCAAGCCCTAGAGAGAAATGACACAGCTACGCTGTACGAGAGCATTCAAAAGCTGTACAGGGACAACTACCTGGGTAAGATAATAGAACTATCGAAATGAATACAGCTATTCGTCTGTTACGACCTCATCGAGACGGATAAGACCCCTCTCATGGGCGATTTCATCGAGTATTTCCGTATATAGATCTTCTTGGCCTTCGGGTATGGGATGCCCCAGTTTCGCAGAGTTGATTATCTTAAAATATCGACTACACTCAGGGCAGGCCGCTACCTCGAATTCCTGATTCTCCCCCACGAGGAGAAACTCCTTGTTATCAAAGCCCTCTGAGCCGCAATGAGGACATTTATAGATGTCCATCCTGTACTCGGCTCTGCAATAGGAACATTTGAATCTCCATGCTTCCATCTCCAACTTCACCGCCAAAGAGGGGAGACGGCCACAGACGGGACAGGCAATCAGCCCCCACGCATCCAAATACTGACGTTCGCTGTATGAAGCAAGTGAGATCATTGAAGGCTGTATCAAGGCACCCCCGATCAGGGAGAGCACAAGAGGGGAAACTGCCAGTTTATCTCCTAAAATGGAAAAATAGCCTTGGTTTTGCTTGAGGACGTTATTTATGATATCAGGGAGGGCTCCCCCCAATTGTTTGACCAAGGTCAATGGATCCATGTTGGGGTCGATCTCGAGTTCGTTCATCTCGTAGATGAGGGTGATGAGCGTATTTCTGAGGGTTTCGAGATCGTAGTAGGAGTCGTCGAGGAGATGGGAGAGGGGAACATTCTGGTTGAGGCTCTCAGTTTCCAATGATCTCATGGCATCTCTGTCAGCGGGGTCGATGGCTAACCCTCGTCTCGTATCGTTCCAGAGGGGTTCCTGACCGCGTTTGATGGTCTCGAGAAACTGTGTTTTTTGCTGTAGTTCTGCATTTTTATGGTTATTGTCGGCTTGTGACTTGGACATTTCATATCGAAACCTCTCTAAATGTAATAAACATTTTGCAGAAAGTAATAGTATGAAATAACATTAACATATTAAATTAGGAAGGTTGCATGTATTGAAAATAAATAAAACATTTACTATAATGTAAAATATAGACGCAAAATATATAAAATAAATGAGTATTATAAAAGAGGTACAAAATGTCGAAATTATCTTTATCTAGACGAGAATTTTTAAAAATTGCAGGAGTTTCACCACTACTCGCTGTCACAGCAAACATATCCGACATAGGCGAGAAAAGACCTCCAACACAGGTACAGGTTCTGAACGCTAAACGGATCCCAACCATCTGCACGTTCTGTGCGGTGGGCTGCGGAATCATAGCGACGGTAGCCAACGGCAAAGTTATAGACACCGAGGGAGACCCCTACAACCCACTGAACGAGGGAACTCTCTGCCCCAAGGGTAGAGGTTCCATGGAGCTGATCAACAGCCCTAGGAGGCTGACCAGCCCCATGATCCGGACGAACCCCCGCAAGGGTTTCGAGGAGGACCCGGGCTGGAGGAACATCACTTGGGGCGAGGCCCTCAACACCATAGGTGACTGGACCAAGAGCGCCGTCGATGCGGAGATCTCAAGGCTCCAGGGCATGGGGGTCATGCAGAATAAGGCCTCGCGTTCTGACGAGGTTTACCGTTTCGACGGTCATGAGTTCCCCATCGGATGCATCGGATCCGCTGTCTACAATAACGAGGAGGCGTACTTGAACAGGAAGCTCTGGACGATCCTGGGCTCCAACAACGTCGACCACTGCGCCCGGAAGTGCCACGCTTCGACGGTGGCCGCGCTGGCCAACACCTTCGGCTTCGGCGCGATGACCAACCACTTCCTCGACATGCAGTACG
>JAUVHT010000104.1 GCA_030593155.1 Candidatus Bathyarchaeota archaeon | reverse complement strand
CGGTCCAACGATCGAGAAGTAGTTGTACGCGATTATCTTCCGGTTTACGCCGTATCCTTCCTCCATGAAAGCAATCTCCCGTGAGGGTGCGTGGACTAGGATCATATCGGCGTCCCCTCTCTTGGCGTGGGATATCGCCAGGCCGGTCCCCACGGAGATGAAGTAGAGGTCGATGGGGTTCTCGGCCTCGAACGCATCCTCGATCTGGTCGAGGACGCCGGTGTCATACAGGCTGGTTGTGGTGGAGACGACGAGGCTGCGGACGCCGGGCGGCTTCTGGGATCGGATGATATAATATCCTCCAGCGGTGGCTATGGCAACGATGACGAGCGTGATCTTTATCGTATTGTTTATCTGCATAGTGTCTACCCAGATTCGATATGTTTCTCTATGCATATCGTTATAAGTTTTCGTATACCACAATAACGAAGGTAAAGGCCGTTATGCACAGCCATGCATAACAGTTTTTACAGATGAGATCCCAAATAGGGAGGATTCCACCATGGATACGGCCCAAGCCGGCGAAGACGAAAAAATTGGGCTCGTTGACCCCTTCGGCAGGAGGGTGAACAGCCTCAGGATCTCGGTCACACAGCGGTGCGACTTCAACTGCTTCTTCTGCCATCGGGAGGGGGAGTCGAACCCCCACGGTGTGATGACCCCAGAGGAGATTGAAGCCATCGTCTCGACGGCGGCGTTCCTGGGCGTCAGGAAGATCAAGCTGACAGGGGGGGAGCCCCTCCTCAGGGAGGATATAGTCGAGGTAGTCCGCAGGATCTCTCCCTACGTGGATGAGGTCTCCATGACGACGAACGCCCTCCATCTGGAGGAAAAGGCCCGAGAATTGAGGGAGGCGGGTCTCCGAAGGGTCAACGTGAGCCTCCACTCGGCCTGTCCCGAGGTATTCAAGGAGATCACGGGCTGGAACGTCCTCCCAGAGGTCAAAGAAGGCGTCATGGCCGCCATAGAAGCGGGGCTCAGACCCGTCAAGCTGAACATGGTGGTCATGAAGGACGTGAATGACCTAGAGATACCCGAGATGATCGATTTCGCAAGGGATCTCGGGGTCACGCTGCAGCTCATAGAGTACCAGCCCCTGGAGCGGGGGGCCGAGGATTGGGAGCGTTACCACTACGACCTTCGCCCTCTGGAGGAGGAGCTTGAGAGGCGGGCGGAGAGGATCGTGGAGAGGGAGATGCACAGGAGGAAGCAATACCACCTGAAGGGGGGAGGGGTGGTGGAGGTGGTGAGACCTATGCACAACTCCCGTTTCTGCGGCCATTGCACCCGGCTCAGGCTCACCTCCGACGGCCGCCTCAAGCCCTGCCTTATGCGGGAGGACAACCACGTGGAGGTCGTAGCCCACATCAGGAACGGAGCCGGACGAGGGACCCTGGTCGCCGCCTTCAGAGAGGCGGTCTCCAAGAGGAAGCCCTACTGGGTTGATTAGAATGATGATAAAACTAAGATACTTCGCATCCATCAGAGACCTCATCGGTGACGAGGTGGAGGAGATCACTATACCCTCCGGCTCCACGGTCGAGGGGCTCCTCGAAGAGGTGAGAGGCCTCCACGAACCGTTAAAGGGCGTGGAGTGGATACTCATCGCGGTCAACGGCGCATACGTCGACCCGGGGACCGTCTTGAGAGAGGGAGACAGCGTTGCCCTGTTCCCTCCCGTCAGCGGTGGTTGATATGATAGAGGTCACAAAGGAGGATTTCTCGGTGGACGAAGCCCTGAATCGACTCAGGTCCGGGGGGATGGGCGCTCTGGTCACCTTCGTGGGTGTGGTGAGGGACAACTCTCAGGGGAGGGCGGTGGAGAGGATCGAGATCCAAGTCTATGAGGAGATGGCCCGGAGGCAGTTGGAGGAGATAAGGGAGGAGGCCATGGCAAGGTTCGGGGTGGAGGAGATCGCCATCATCCACAGGTACGGCAGCCTCGACGTTTCCGACAACATCATGATGATAGCCGTCGGCGGGGGCCACAGGCCCGAGACCTTCGAAGCGTGCAGGTGGGTGCTCGAGGAGATAAAGAAGAAGGTGCCGATATGGAAGAAGGAGATCACCCCGGAGGGGAGTTTCTGGGTGGAGGGGGATGAGCCATGAGAGGTAAGAACCCTGTGAAGATGATCGACGTATCTGAGAAGGAGGTTGTACACAGAGAGGCCGAGGCAGTGGGCAGGATACAGTTGAAGAAGGGGACGGTAGGCGCCATCAAGGCCGGGAAAGTAAAGAAGGGAAATCCCCTATCCGTGGCTGAGGTTGCGAGCATTCTGGCGGTCAAGCGGACCCCCGAGACGATACCCCTCTGCCACCCCATCCCGATAACCTCGGTTACCACGGAGTTCCGCTTGGATGACGACCATATCGAAGCCCGGTGCCGGGTCACTGCGGACTACAAGACGGGAGTGGAGATGGAGGCCCTAGCTGGGGTGACGGCGGCCCTCCTCACCATCTGGGACATGGTCAAGTACATTGAGAAGGACGACGGGGGACAGTATCCGTCGACGGCCATCACGGGCGTCAAAGTCGTAGAGAAGAGGAAGGGATGAGGGATGCACGAGCACAGGAGGGACCAGAAGGCTGAGGCGGCGGTCGCCCTCATGATCACCAGCGACACCCGGACTCCGGAGAACGACGAGACGGGGAAGACGGCTATGAGGCTCCTCGAGGAAGAGGGCCACAGGGTGGCGGCTTATGTCGTCGTCGAGAATGATGCGGTTAGGATCAAGGAGACCTTCGAAGGGTTCACAAAAGACGAGATGATCCAAGTAATCATTACAAGCGGTGGCACCGGCATAAGCTCCAAGGATAAGACTGTGGACGCCGTCTCAGGCCTCTTCGACAAGGAGCTCCCGGGCTTCGGAGAGCTCTTCAGGCGGCTCAGCTTCGAAGAGATCGGGGAGGCTGCCATGTTCAGCCGGGCGACCGCTGGGGTCATAGGGAGGAAACTTGTATTCTGCCTTCCCGGTTCCAGGGGCGCGATGGGCACAGCTCTGAAGAAGATAATCCTGCCGGGCCTCGGCCACATGCTATGGGAGGTTAACAGATGAGTGCGATGAGGCCCTTCAAACGCCTCCTCTCTAGGGAAGAGGCTCTGAAGATAATCTTGGAAAACATCCAATCTATGGAAAGGGTGGAACAAGTCCGCATCGAGGACGCCGCCAGCCGGGTCCTGGCAATAACTGCAGTGGCAGGATTCAATGTCCCCCCCTTCGACAGGTCCTCCATGGATGGCTACGCCGTCAGGGCTGAGGACACCTACGGGGCGTCCGCTTTCAGCCCCATGAGGCTGAGGATCAAGGGCGTCCAGCACGCGGGGGAGATCTTCGAGGGCATGATTGAGCAGGGAGAGTGCGTCCAAGTGGCCACGGGCTGTCCGGTCCCGAAGGGGAGCGACGCCGTAGTCATGGTGGAGTACACCAAGCTCGACGGGGAACACGTCGAGATCCAGAGGCCCGCCTATCCCGGGGCCAACATATCCCCAGAGGGAGAGGACATAAAGACTGGGGAGGCAGTCGTCAAGGCTGGCGAGGTGCTGACCCCGGCCAAAGTTGGAGCCCTAGCGGCCCTCAACGTCGAGAACGTTCAGGTTTACGAGAAGCCAAGTGTGGCGATATACTCCACGGGCTCAGAGATCAGACCCCTCGGCGGAGACCTGGCTCCGGGGGAGATCTACGATGTCAACTCGTACACCCTGGCGTCCATTGTAGCGGCTAACGGTTGTACACCGATTCGTGCTGAGATAGTACCAGACGACTGGGAGAGCATCGAGAAGGCGGTCCGAGATGCCTCTAGGCATGATCTCGGCGTCTTCTCCGGGGGCAGCTCCGTGGGTGTACGGGATCTCTTCTCGTCAGTGATCGAGGAGATGGGGGAGGTCCTTTTCCACGGCCTCCAAGTGAAGCCTGGGAAGCCCACCCTCTTCGGCATCGTGGATGGCACCCCCATCTTCGGGATGCCTGGGTACCCGACCTCGTGCCTGAGCAACGCCTACATATTCCTCTCGCCCGGCCTCAGAAGGCTGGCAGGACTGCCGGCGGCCGAGC
>JAUVHT010000068.1 GCA_030593155.1 Candidatus Bathyarchaeota archaeon | reverse complement strand
CGCCTCATCCCCCCGTAGACTGGGATCTTCTGGGCGTACATCCCCTCCGAGAAGGCCGCCTCGGCCAGTATGAGGGCCCCCATGACGGCCCCCTGTCCTCCCATACCATGGAACCTAATCTCTATCACGTCAGTTACCCCTCGAACGCGATTCAAATATCACATCTGCGGAGATAAGATTTGTGAGAAAAGGTAAAACACCAGATGCATGTACGCCTGCAAACACTTAGATCCGTTTCTAGCCTTTATTGTAGATCCGTATACCTTTTCAAGCTGGAAGCCATTGAACCCGTGTTGATGCTCCAATGAGAGTCGCCGTGACCGGCGGGGCGGGCTACATAGGCTCAGTGCTGGTGAAGAGACTCGTAGAAGACGGGAACAAAGTGGTCTCGGTGGACAGTCTATTGAACGGTGACTATGGACTCCTCAAGGCCTCGAATATCGGAGATGAAGCCGTGCTCCACGTGGGTGATATCAGAGATGGAAAAAAACTTGAGGAGATATTTGGAGGCTCCGATGCCATCGCTCACCTTGCTGCACTCCCTGGCCTTGTGAAATGCAGGGAGAACCCGGAGGAGGCGACTTCCAGTAACGTGTATGGAACCCATCAGGTGCTCGAGGCCGCCAGGAAGCTAGATATAAGGAAGGTGGTTTTTTGCTCCAGCGCTGCCGTCTACGGGAAGCCCATGGAGCTGCCAGTCAAGGAGAGCCATCCCCTCCGACCCCTCAACCTCTATGGGGTGACGAAGCTCGCAGGGGAGAAGCTGATGGAGGCGTACCACTACAACTACGGGATCGAGACTGTAAGCCTACGGTTCGGCAACGTCTTCGGCGTGGGCCTTTACACCAACTACGACACGGTTATTCCCAAGTTCGTTAGGCTGGGTCTAAGAGGGGATCCCCTCACCGTCTACGGAGACGGGACCAGCAGCAGGGATTTCGTTCATGTGGAAGATGTTGTCCAAGCGGTGATCCTCTCACTCACATCAGATGGCCGTGGCGGAGAGGCCTACAACGTTGGAGGGGAGACCATGATGATTGGAGTCCTCGCTGAGAAAATATCTGAGTTTATAGAGAAGAAGACAGGCAGCCGTGTAGGCATAGAACATCTGCCTCCGAGACCAGGGGAGACAAAGGAATTCACCTTTAACCTAGAGAAGATAGCAGGGGACTTGGGATACGAGCCCAGCTGGGGCGTTATGCGGGGCGTGGAACAGATAATGGAGTTCAGTCTAGTACAAATGGCACCCAGCCGTTGAGTATCCCAGAGGCATGTACGACCGAGACCTCATAGGCCCTCCCTAGATATATCCCAATTCCTCTAGTTTTTCCAGGACCCTCTGGGCGCACTCGTCGATGCTCTCCTTATCGGTGTCGAGGATCAGCTCCGGATTTTCGGGCTCCTCGTATGGATCGTCCACTCCAGTGAAATTTTTAATCTCCCCAGCCAGGGCTTTCTCGTACATCCCTTTCACGTCTCGCTCCATGCAGACTTCCACGGGGCATCGTGTGTATACCTCGACGAAGCTCCCGATCTCCTGCCTGGTCTTGGCGCGCCTCTCCCGATACGGAGAGACGAAGGTGGCCAAGACCGACACACCGTTCCTGGTGAGGAGCTTCGCCACGAACGTGACTCTCTTGATGTTCTCGTCCCGGTCTTCCTTAGAAAAGCCGAGGTCGCTCGTCAAGCCTTTCCTGACTATATCGCCGTCCAGGCGTTCGACCTTGTAGCCCTTCTCTCTTAAAATGTCGGCAACTCTGTCTGCGATGGTGGTCTTACCCGAGCAGGGTATTCCAGTGAACCACGCAGTGAAGCCTATCTGATCTCCCATGTGCTATCCCCATAGCTTCGTCTTTTCTTATTTAAAATGTCCAGTGGGAGACTTGCCGAGGGTAAATGCCCAGGAATGTCTTTTATAAAATACGGTAGGGTTTCAGATCTGTCGGTTCTAGACGACGATCATGGTCAGGGTGGATCTCACGTTCTCCAGGGTTCTTATCTTGTTGCTTATGGCGTCTTTAAGCTCTTGTAATGTCTCGGCTTCGATTCTGACAACCAGATCGTAGACCCCATAAACACCGTAGACCTCTTTGACCTCGTCGATCTTTTGTATTTCCTGGCTCACACCTGCCTCGGACCCCATGTCGGTGTTGATCAATACGAATGCTATGCTCATGTCCATCCTTAGCAACTAGTTTAAGGTGGTTTAAAGCTTTTTCAGCATGGGCGTTCCATGATAAAAGTTCGACTATTGTCGATGTTACATACGCCACAAGGTTTAATTTAAGTTTAAAAAAAGGAAAGATGCGAGGGAGACAGGATGAGGCTGTCGAGGGATGTAGCCGTCATCGGGGCGGGGATGACCCGGTTCCATCACAGGATCCATGCAGATAAGACCGGGAGAGAGTTGTTCGTCGAGGCGGCGCTCGAGGCCAAGGAATCGGTGGACAACGGCATAGATCTCGGCGATGTTGGGGCGTTGTATCTGGGCAACTTCTCAAGCGACGCCTTTGAGGGGCAGGCCCACAGCGCCGCCCTGTTGGCGGACTGGCTGGGCATCACTCCGAAGCCGGCGACCCGAATCGAGGACGCGTGCGCGAGCTCGGGGGTGGCGGTCAACATCGGCGTCATGGCCATCGCGTCCGGCGCATACGATGTGGTGATGGTGGGCGGTGTTGAGAAGATGAGAGGTCTCAGCACGGGGGGCGTAACGGACACTCTGGCCATGGCGGCAGACGCCTTGTACGAGGTTGGCGCGGGTTTCACATTCCCCGGCCTCTATGCTGCTCTCGCCACCGCCCACTTCGCAGAGTTCGGCTCGAACTGGGAGCAGCTGGCGGCCATAGCCATCAAGAATCATCGCAACGGCGCTTTGAACCCCAAGGCCCACTTCCAGGCAGAGATCATGGAGACCGCCAAAAGGCTCGGGGAGAGGAACAACATGACCTTCGACGACGAGATGGATTTCCTCAGATCCTCCCTGAACACGGTCGTCGCTTACCCCCTCAGGCTCTTCGACTGCTGCCCGATATCGGACGGCTCGGCGGTGGTACTATTGGCGGCGGGCGAGGTCGCTAGGAAGTACACGGACACCCCCATCTACATCAGGGGGATGGGCCAGGCCTCCGATACGATGGCCCTCCATGACAGGAAGGAACTGACAACTCTCAGAGCCACAAAGCTGGCGGCATCCCAGGCCTACAAGATGGCTGGCGTGAATCCTGGGGACATAGGCGTTGCGGACGTCCATGACTGCTTCACCATCGCTGAAGTGTTTGCGACGGAGGATCTGGGTTTCTTCCCGAAGGGGGAGGGGGGTAAGGCCGCCGCCGAGGGTAGGACCGCCCTGGACGGCGATGTGGCGATAAACCCCGACGGGGGACTCAAGGCCAAGGGACATCCCGTGGGCGCCACAGGAGCCGCAATGACATACGAGGTGTTCAAGCAGATGAGGTGGGAGGCCGTCGGGCGCCAGGTCGCCGACGTCAGATATGGGTTGGTCCACAACGTCGGGGCGTCCGGGGCGACGGTGGCGATCCAGGTGTACGGGAGGTAGGATGATGGAGTTTACGGCCAAGGCGTATTTCGACTTCATAGGGGAAGGAAGGATAATGGGCTCCCGCTGCGGGGCATGCGGGGATGTGAGCCTGCCCCCCCGGCCTGTCTGCAAGGAATGCGGGTCGGTGGAGATGCGCTGGGAGGAACTAGGGGGAGGCGGGGAGGTGCGGGCTTACACCATCATCAACATCCCCCTCTCACGGATGGAGGATCGCAGCCCATACGCAGTGGGGGTTGTGAAACTCGACGACGGTCCCAGCGTCTCAGGCTTGATCTTGGGTGTCACATCGGGGGACGAGCTGTCCGTCGGTTCCAGGGTCGAGGCCGAGTACGTGAAGGAGGGGGAGAAAACCCACCTCTGTTTCAGGTTAGCCTGAAGACCGTCGTCTATTGAAGGAAGGCCCACCGGTCATTTATTTGATGTCGTCCCAACTACAGGCTTCTCTAACCTCTCATCTCGAAGGGGCCTCTCGGGATGTTCCCGCCCAGCTTCATCGCGGTGTCCACGGATTCCTCGTCTGCGATCCCTTCAGCGACGACCTTCTCGGCTTCCTCGATGAAGGGTTTGAGCAGAAGGCCTACGTCGAAGCCCTCACCGTCTTCCTCGGTCACTGAGGGCCTCTCCTCGTAGCTGTAGAACCCCTCGCCTGTCTTCCTTCCCAGCTTCTCCTCCTCGAATAAGCTCTCTATAGGTCTCGCGGGGCTGTAGTAGGGGCCCAGTTTCTCCTCGAAAACCTTGAGGACATGGTAGACTATATCGAGGCCTATCAGGTCTGACAGCATGAAGGGCCCGAGGGGCATCCCGGCGCCGTGCTGCATGGCGCCGTCTATCTGCTCCTTGGTCCATTCGCCGGTGTCCAGGAGCTTGGCCGCCTCGTTCAGGTAGGTCACGAGGACCCTGTTGACTATGAACCCGACGACGTCCTTCTTTACCTCGACGGGGGTCTTGCCGAGGCTCTCCGCCACTCCCTTCACAAGCTCGATCGTGTCACTGTCCGTCTTCTCACCGGGGATGACCTCGACGAGGCGCATGTGGGTGGGGGGGTTGAAGAAGTGCATGCCGACGAACCTCTCGGGGCGGCTGACGGCTTGGGCGATCCCCGTTATGCTCAGGCTTGAGGTGTTGGTCGCGAAGATCGCGTCCTTCCTTGCGTGGTCGGAGACTTCGCCCCAGACCTGTCTCTTAAGCTCGAGCCTCTCGGGGATGGCTTCTATGATGAGGTCTGCGTCAGAGACGGCGGCAGAAAGATCGAGCTCATAAGAGATTTTATCTAAGACTTTTCGAGAGGCCTCCTCGGTCATCCTTCCCCTGGCCACTTGACGTCCAAGGCTCCCCTCTATCCTGTCCTTGGCCTTATCGAGGAACTCTTGAGCAATGTCCCGTATGGTGACAATGTAACCCTTGCCGGCTGCGATCT
>JAUVHT010000029.1 GCA_030593155.1 Candidatus Bathyarchaeota archaeon | reverse complement strand
GGAGTCTTGGGCGAGGAGAAGGCCCTCGTAGCGGTGTCCGGCGGGGTGGACAGCACCGTCTGTGCGGTCCTCACCCACATGGCGATCGGCGACAACCTGATCTGCGCATTCATAGACGACAATTTCATGCGCCTTGGGGAGCCGGACAGGGTGAGAGCGATGCTCTCCGCCCCCCCTCTGAGCCTCCCAGTTAAGGTGTTGGACGAGAGGGAGCGCTTCATGGAGGCCCTGGCTGGCCTCAAAGACGCCGAGGAGAAGAGGAAGGCTTTCCGTGAGACATTCTACCAGACCCTGAGCGACGCAGCCTGGGCAGAAAACTGCAGATTCCTCGTCCAGGGGACTATCAAGGCAGACATCGACGAGACAAAGGGGGGCATCAAGACCCAGCACAACATCCTGGAGCAGATCGGGATAAACCCGGTGGAGAGGTTTGGTTATAAGATCATAGAGCCCATCGCCTCCCTCTACAAGTATCAAGTCAGGGAGGTGGCCCGTTACCTGGGTACGCCCTCCGATGTCTCGGAGAGGCAGCCCTTCCCGGGCCCAGGTCTCTCCGTCAGAGTGGTCGGCGAGATAACTGCGGACAAGCTGGATCAGCTCAAAGCCGCGACGACCGTTGTGGAGGATGCCTTCAAGAAGGAGCGACCGGCCCAGTACTTCGCAGCCATCATGAGTGGTGAGACGACCGAGGCACCCAAGATACTCAGGAGGGAGGCCGCCGAGGCCATGGAGATCGAGCAGCCCAGCATAGGTTCGAAATACCTCTCTGAGAGGGCCACGGGCATTGTGGAAGGAAAGCGATCCTATGGCTTCGTCGCAACTCTAGAGGTTAAGGACGAAGCGGGGAAACCCTTGGATCTCGGGTATGAGGCGCTGGAGAGGATGAGACTGGAGGTGCAGTCCAACTTCCCGGAGGTCTCCCGGGTGCTCTATTTGATAAGCGGGAGGGAGGACGACGAGGGCTATCTCGTGGCGATGAGGGCCGTGGAGACCCAGGACTTCCTCACTGCGGAGGTCTCCCAGATCCCCTGGCAGACGCTTGAGGCAGCGGCCAAGAAGATACTGAGCACCTGTCCGAAAGTGGTAAAAGTCTATTACGACGTTACGCCGAAGCCTCCCGCCACCGTGGAGTTCGAATAAGAGAGGGATATATGGGCTATTTCAAGCCCAGCTTCTCCATCTGGGCGAGGACTCCGTTCTTCATGTATATCAGATCGTTCCCGATGGTGATGAAGTTATAGCCCTTCTCCATGCGATCCTCTATCGTCTTCCCCGATGCCTGATGGACCCCTGTGGCCTTTCCGGCGGCCTTGGTGGCGTCGAAGACCCTGTCTATAGCCTTCTGCACCTCTGGGTGGGATTGATTCCCTAGATGGCCAAAGGATGCAGATAGGTCGGCTGGACCGATGTAGCTGACATCGACGCCCTCGACTGAGACGATCTCCTCGATGTTCTCGACGGCCTCCTTTGTCTCAATCTGGCAAATGACCAAGATCTCATCGTCAGCAGTCTGTAGATAGTCTGGGTCGAACATCGCAGCTCGCCTCGGTCCGCATCCCCTAAGCCCGTTCGGGGCATATCTCGTAGCCTTGACGGCCATCTCGGCCTCCTCTTTATTATTTACCCAAGGAACCAAGACGCCATACGCCCCAATATCGAGGGCCCTCTTTATCTGGACGAGGTCATTCCAGTTTACTCGAACAATTGGAGTTGTTTTCGAGTCTCCCCTCATGGCTTGCATCAGGGTCTGGGCCATGTAGATGTCAAGGGGGCTGTGCTCGGTGTCGAAGACGAAGTAGTCGAAGCCAAGGGAAGACAACATCTCCGTCGCCATCGGGCTCTCGACAGTGATCCATGTGCCGTAGACCTGTTCTCCTCGGCTCAATCTCCTTTTGAGTTCGTTCCTCATTTTTTTTATTCTCCTGAACGGTTCTATTTAGGGTGAAAGGAACAGGTATATATCATTCACGCATGTTTGGGGCAGAATATATGCCCATGCGAAATTTATTCAATATTCCTCGTCGGATGACCTATCCTTGATGAACCAGTAGGACATCTGGAGGATCTTGTAAAGGGCGTAGACGCCGAAAATATTCGTCCCTATGATCAGAAGTAACCTAACCGGATCGTTAATCTCCATGAGGCTTCAACTACACCTCACTATCCACACGTAAATATAAATCCTAGCAAATACAGACCGGAACTGACAGAAAAGAAGGTTATTGGATGGAGGTGTACTCGACCAGAGCATAAGCTAAGTCCTCGATGTATTGTTTTCCATGTTCCTTCCTTGCATTGGCTGGGTGCGCGCGCCTTCGACCCCGGTAGACTTGAACCATTATCGAAGAGGATGAAGGAGCTTCAGGAGAAGGCAGAATATAAGGAACGGATAAAGAGAGAGGTGTGAGGCAAGTTCTATCCTAGGTCCATAGTAAACATTTTCATTGATGAGAGAGATAGCATCTTTAGACATGTATTCGGAGAGCCACTGTCACCTGAGAAGTATCGGCGAGGAAGCGGTCTCGAAGGCTGAAAAAGCAGGCATCGAGCTCGTGCTCACGGCTGGAATAGACGTTCTGTCATCGGAAGAGGCGGTGAAGACCGCTGGCAAGTTCAGGATCGTGAAGGGATGCGTGGGCATACACCCCTGGAGAGCGGATACCTACAGCGATGTTGCGTTGAAACTGCTTGGGGAACTGGCGAAAGACCCTGAGGTTGTCGCGATCAGCGAGATCGGGCTGGACTACGTGGGGCGGAGGACTCCAGAATGGGATTTCACGGAGGAGTACGTCGACCCAGAGGTCCAGAAGACCGCTATGAGAGGGCAGATCGGGCTTGCGAAGGAGCTTGGGCTGCCAGTGCTCGTGCACGACAGGACCCCCGGAGAGGAGGTCCTGGACATACTTGACGAAGAGGAAATCATCGAGGTCGGCGCCGCTATCCACGGATTCAGCAAGGATCCCGAGTATGCCAGAAGGTGCGTAGAGATGGGGGTCTACCTCTCAATAGGGAAGAGGTCCATAGAGGCGGGAAACGAGGACCTAATGGAGGCCATCCGCCAGACCCCCCTCGAATGGCTCCTCACAGAAACAGATTCAGGAGACCCGATTGGAGTCATCGTCGTGGCCGAGAAGATCGCCGAGCTGAAAGGCATCACCACAGAGCAGGCAGGCAAGGCTGCCACGGACAACCTGAAGAGACTCATAAGACTATGACAAGCCTTTCCCCCTTTTTTCCAGCCCAAAAATAATATCCTCCTAACGCCAGACCTACAACCAGGTGAGATTCTGTCATTAGGCATCAGAGGTAGATTCGTCGTAGGATTCGACGGCAGGGAGCATAGAATCCTCCACGACGGCGTGGTCATAATCGAAGGAAAAAGGATCAAATACGTGGGGATGTCCTATTCGGGGCGGGTGGAACGATGGATAGACGCGGGCCGGAGCCTCGTAATGCCCGGGCTCATCAACACCCACATCCACGCATCCAGCTCCCCCAAGGACAAGAGCTTCCTGGAGGACGTCGGGGCCCGGCACTTCTATATGAGCAGCCTGGGCGAGAATCTAACGGCTCTCAGTCTGAGCATGAACTCTGAGGACCGCGAGACCTTCGCCAAATACAGCATAGCGGAGTGCCTGCGGAGCGGAAACACGACCCTCGTGGAGATCGGGATGATCGACAGCCTGGGAGCCGAGAAAACCATCAAGATCATAGGAGAACTCGGGATCCGGGCATGCGAAGGCCCGACGATATACGATGGCGTCTGGGATCGTTCCCAAGGCGCCAACATCCAGACCAGATGGCTGGAGCCGGAGGAGGGACTGAAAAGGCTTGACGAAGCCGAAAGGTTCGTGAAGAAGTACTCAGGCGCCCTCGACGGGAGGCTGATGCCGGCCCTATACCCCGACAAGGTGGACACCAACAGCGCCGAACTCCAGAGAGCGGTCAGGGCGAAGGCGGATGAGCTCAGGGTTCCTATGTCCATTCATGCGGGCCAGTGGGTCGTCGAGTTCCAGAACATGCTTAGGATGTACAGGAGGACGCCCATCGAGTTCCTCCGCGACACCGGCTTGCTGGGGCCCGATCTCATCATAGGCCACGGGTGGGCGGTCTCCGGACATCCGCTGGTAGCCTATCCGCCGGTGAATGGGGGAGACCTCCAGCTGCTGGCTGAGTCAGGAGCGACGGTCTCCCATGATCCGGTGGTCTTCGTGAAGAGGGGGAACAAGATGCACTCCCATTCAAGATACCTTGCTGCGGGGGTGAATGTTAGCATCGGAACCGACACCGCCCCTCAGGACATGCTCAACGAGATTCGCATGGCCTCCTATGTCTCCAAGCTGGCCGACTGGGACTGCCACTCCGGCTCCTCTAGGGAGATATTCAACAGCGCCACCCTGGGCGGGGCTAGGGGGATAGGTCGAAGCGACCTGGGGCGCATAGCCCCCGGAGCCCTCGCAGACATCGCCATCATCAGCATGGAGAGCCTGAACACGGTCCCGGTCCGAGACCCGATTAGGAATCTCGTCAACTGTGCGCAGAGGAGCGACGTCCAGGCTGTGATCGTGAACGGAGAGATCATTGTCGACAAGGGTAGACTTCTCACCATAGATGAGGGGAAACTGGTGAAAGAGGTCCAAAAATCAACAGAGGAGATTTGGAAAAGGATACCTGAGAATCATTACCTCGGATGGACCGTTGATGAAGTCTCACCCCAATCACTGAAACCTTGGGTAGAATGACGCCCTCGTTTTATTCATTATATCTGCATACAATATCATAAAAAAACGAATCTAACTGAGAATATATTTATAATATATGTTTATATGAATCTAAATATATGTTCGTTAAGTGTTCTTCAGGAAGAAAAAATGTCTAAATTCCCATCGCAGAATGAGGATAATAAAATTAAATAGCTGGTTTAGGGGTTATGCATCTATCTAAGCACAATATATGTCATTTTTTGCTTCTTGTGCTATTGTGCAATGAGAGGATCCGATATCTTCTCCATAATCGTTTGGAGCTAGGAGGACCCAGTATCTTCCACGTTTAAACAGGTATTATACGCTATAGCAGCGGGAGGGCTCGGAGGTATCTCATACTGCTTCTGGAACATATTCAGGTACTACAGAGAGAACGAATTTGATCCCATCTGGTCTATATGGCACGTGTTCGGACCGATCCACGGCAGCCTTCTAGGTATCGCCACATACGCCATGGTAGTCGGTGGACTGTTGGTTCTTGAAGAGATTATGGCTCTACGAAGCAACTGGGCCATCTTTGCACTGTCATTCCTCACAGGATTCAGCTCTAAAAGGGTGCCAAGAAAAATTTATGCTATTGCAGGGCAACTATTTCAGGAGGCTGAACCTCAGAAAGCCGAACCGACGCTTGTAAATCAACCATAACCTCATTTTTCTATTACCCCAGGCAAAGACAGCCACACTTCATATGCTGGCTCCTCATCCCCGTCCCAGCTGATCAAGCCAATCGTGTCTACTTCTTCAAGATCTGTCAGCTAGCTCCACATCGATGATCAGAGTCAGCGTCTTCGATCTAAAATGGGAGTGTTCCGCCTCTCTGATAGTTCATTCTTGTTTAAAATAACTGATGGAGCACAGATCAATTTATGGTCTTTTAACATGTATTGCCTACCTTGTTTTTCCCTTTTTTGGAATCATATGCGAAGAATGGGAAAAAAGACCTGTATTCGCCATGAGGAGGAAAACCCTTACTGTTTTCGTTAGAGAAGCCTTATATCTGTTTTTCATGGCGTAATAGCTAATATAACGGGTGAAAAAGATGAAGAAAAGAGTCGTGGGATACCTGCTATCTGCGGCATCCGTCTACCTGACGATGGATTTCCTCACCAAGCTGTTCCTAGAGATATTGAGCAACTTCACCTTCTCCGTGATATAGACCCCTCACGGACGCGGGAAGCCTCACTGTCTCTGAATATATTGACATCACGAGCACTTGATCACCGAGATTTTTCGTCCATAATCCGATTCCGATACATTGTTTCCTTGAAACAAGGACCATCAGCATTATGCTCTTAGGAAGAGGATCGTCGCGTGCAGTGTCATGAGCTGAAAGCTACTTGCGGTCATACATACGGGATCGAAAGATCCATACAATGGAGATAGGGTCTTCGCCTTGCCCTGAATAAGTATATCAACCCGTATGGGAAGAGGCTGCTCGACGAGGTCAAAATGCTCCTCTTCATCATGGTGGTAGGCACCGTGAACCCGAACATGCCCTTCCACGATGAGTACAAGCAGAGGATCCAGGCCCTGTTTGAAGCAGGTGTAGAGGTGGCAGCTTGCGTATCCATCGCAGGGGCCTTCGGCATTGAGGAGTATGTAGAAAAATCGGAATCAAACTCGTCCACGCCTCCATCTATGCCGAAGAGCACGTCAGCCAGGGCTACACGATAATTACATTCTAAGAGTCTAGGGCGAGCTACTAATTTTCATGCTGAAAACGTTTCTTGGCGTTAGATATTAATGTGGCGCGTGCATGAATCGAATGAATTGGTGTTAAGAGAGACCATCTTGGGTAGAACAGGATTAAAAGTCAAGATCCTGGGGTTTGGGGGCATACCCATCCAGAGAGTCACCGAGGAGGAGGCCATCGGGGTTGTCCGCAGATGTCACGAGCTCGGCATCAACTACTATGACACGGCACGGGGGTACACTGTCAGCGAGGAGAGGATCGGAAAGGCCCTCAAGGACGTCCGGGAGGAGGTCATCCTCGCGACGAAGTCTGGCCGTCGTACGGGGGAGGAGATGGAGGAGGAGCTGGAGACAAGCCTGAGGAACCTGAGGACCGACTGGATCGACGTCTACCAGCTGCATAACGTCTCTTCTATGGATGCGTGGGAGAGGATCAAGGCTCCTGGGGGTGCCCTCGAGGCCCTCTACAAAGCCCAGGAAGAGGGGAGGATTAGGCATCTCGGGATCACGAGCCATGATCCGGCAGTTTTGGCAGACATTGTTAAAGAGGACATCTTCGAGACGATAATGATCCCCTACAACTACCTCACCCTGAAGCCGGAGGAGGAGCTACTGCCCCTCTGCCATGAGATGAACGTGGGCACGATAATCATGAAGCCCTTCGGAGGCGGCGCTTTCTCCAACGCGAACACTGCCTTGAAGTTCGTGCTCAGCAGGGAGCACGTGGATATCGCCATCCCGGGCATGATGACTGTGGACGAGGTGGAGGAGAACTTGGGCGTAGCATCCGATGCGCACACCATCTCGGAGGGGGAGCTGGAGCTCATCGAGAGGGATAGGGTCGAGCTCGGGAGCAGGTTCTGCCGGGCCTGCAACTATTGTCAGCCCTGTCCCCAGGAGGTCCCCATCACCTTCGTCCTCCGCGCCGAGAGCCAGTTCCTGAAGAGGATGGGCTGGAGGCCAGGGACGGATGTGAGGATCGCGGAGGCCGTTGAGAAGGCGGGGTCTTGCATCGAGTGTGGGGAGTGCGAGGGCAGGTGCCCGTATCATCTGCCCATCAGGCAGCTTCTCCCGGAGAGGGCGGCGTCCCTTTCCAGGCTGCTCGAGGCGAGGCGGGGTTAATTCACCATATTTTTTTTATTTAAACTTTAAACGTCGAAAACATGGATTCTAAGTATTTAACAAGAGAAAGAACCCGTGTTCTCCAGTCTTTTTTATATATGCTTGAGAATATACAGTCGTTCATAATTCTATTAAAGATGGTTCCGAAGGTATGTTAATTAATCCCGAATGAAGGGAGAGCTGTGAGCGAGAAAGCGCCAAGGAAGGTAAGCCCGTTTTCAGCACCTGTAATCATCTTCATAATATCCTGCTCCTTCGCCTTGGTCACCGCTTTCATGTGGGTGGGGAAGACCAGCGAGCTTTCCAACTTGGAGGAATCGGTCGATATCTTGAATTATACTAGCACCGTGGACCCTCACAGGAATTGGGAGATCGTAATCTTCCTGAATAATTCTGGCGATGCCCCTGTCGTGTTGACAAACGTCTATGTCAGTAACATGGAGGTGTCCGTGTATGGCGCTGATGGTCCGAGTTCCACCGTCAGCACCATCACTACGGATCTGATGAAGAAGGGCGAGATCCCGATGGGAGAAGAGGCGAAGGTGACCATCTGGATTGGGGCGAAGTTCGGGTTCTTGATTTCGGGGAATATGGTGAAGATTCAGATCCTGAGCTTGGACGGGTTAAAGTTAGAGAAGAATATAATGCTCGCCTAGTTTTGACCCTTTTTCGATGGTTTAGCGGGGTATCTTGTGACGCGTTGGATCAGAGGCGCTTCGATTTTTGGGTCTTTGATCTTTTAGATGTCGGTTTCCGTTGGGTTCTGGTTTCAGACGGTGGGGTCAGCGTACTTGATGGGGAATTGTATGGTCGCTGTATTTTACCTGTTCTTGGTAGAAAAACTTGGGAGACCTTTGTGAATCCGAAAAAAAGGGTGG
>JAUVHT010000038.1 GCA_030593155.1 Candidatus Bathyarchaeota archaeon | reverse complement strand
CCGACTCCGAGTAGAGGCCCATCACCACCCCCGTCCTCCCCTCAGGCATGACCGCCATCAAGTGGATCATCACATTTATCAGCGAAAACCCGAAGGCACACCCACCATCGCCGCGTACAGTCACGAATCTACAGAACAGCTATCTTACTTCGAGAACACGCCCTTGTCGGCTACCGGAGGAGAATCCATGGTTGCCATGGTGTCCCTGATCAGGGATATGTGGCTCCGGTACTCCCGCCGCTCCGCCTCCATCTCCATGACCCTCTCGGCGATGGTGTCCCCCACCTCCCATGTGTGGGAGGTCCCCCCGATGTCTGGGGTCCGGATCTCGCCCTCAGCCAAGATCTCGTTCACCGCCGCATCCACCAGCCAGGCCTCTTCATCGTGCCCCAGCCACTCCAGCATTAGCTTCCCGGACATGATCGAGGCTATGGGATTCGCGATCCCCTTACCCACGATGTCCCACGCGGTCCCGTGCACAGGCTCGAAGAAGGCGAACCTGTCTCCCACGCAGGCCGAAGGAGCCATGCCGACGCCCCCCACGTGGCCGATGACCACCCCGGAGAGGATATCCCCGTAAATATCGGGGGTCACAATCACGTCGAAGTTCTCGGGGTGGCGGACCATCATCATGGCGGCCACATCCACGTGGAGGTACTCCTTGGTGATGGAGGGGTACCTCTCAGACACCGCCTTAAAGCTCCTCCTGAACAGCTTGTCGCTGTAGAGCCAGTTGCTCTGGTCCACGCATGTGATCTTGCGGCGATTCAGCTTTATGGCATAGTCATAAGCGAACTTGACGATCCGCTTGGCCCCGAAATTGGTGATGACCCTCCTGTCGGTGCCTATGGTGTTCCCCAGCCTCCCCGAGTGCATCAGGGAGAAGCCCTCGGCGTTGTCCCTCACGATGATGATATCGATCTCACGCGGGGGCTGACTCGGATCGGACGAGCCGATCCCGGGATACAGCTTCACCGGCCGCACGTTGGCGTAGGCGTCCTTCTCCATCCTGAGGTAGATCAGGACCTTCCTCGGGATCTCGTAGGGAGTCCCCTCGTGGCCCACCGCCCCGAAGAGGACCGCATCGGCCTCGTTCACCGCTTCGAGGGCGTCAGGCGGGAGGGGGTCTCCGCCCTCGAGGTACTCCCCACCGCCGACCGAGCAGTCCAGAAACTCCAAGTCTATGTTTGTGGCCTTAAGGACCTTGACCGCTTCGGCGGTCACCTCCGGCCCGATGCCGTCTCCCGGCAGAACCACGATCTTATGCTTCCCAGAAATCGTCACTCACTCCAAATCGATAGACTAGCAGGATCACTGACCCTATTCGACGGATAGAATAGCATAATTCAACCCACTTTAACATCTTGTATGTGGCTCCAAGTACAAACAACGATGTAAACGGGAGCCTCACCCGAAGACGGGGATCCTAAAACAAGAAGAGGCGGCTGCCCCAACCCCCCTTAAGACGCAGCTCACGAGCCGGGCTTGAACCACTGGTCGAGGGTCGTCCGCTCCCTCCCCCTGGAGAAACCCCTGCCGATCCTCTCGACGGCCTTCAGCACCCTCCCCCTGTCAAAGTCCCGCTCACTGCACAGGAACTCCACGATGCCCTCGCGATCGGGAGGCCGCCACTCCAGCGTGTAGTCGTCTGTGGTCCTCGGGCTCAGGAACAGGGCCCGTATCTCCTCCACCGGGTGGGGGAATTCCGCGTTCTTGATGTGAGGAACCGCATCCTCGAGACTGCCGTGCTTCCTGATCAGCTTGAGAGCCGTCTTGGGCCCTATCCCCTTTATCCCACCGGGGTTGTAATCGGTTCCCGCCAAGATGCCCACGTCGACGAGCTGCTCATGGGTGAGCTCTAGCTCCCTCAGGAACTTCCCCAGCTCTATCATCTCGGGCTCGATCCTGATGTATACGTTCTTCCTGGGCAGCTTCCTGCGGCCGGTTATGGAGAGGTTACGGAGGAGGATCGGCGCCCCGAAGAGCAGTGAGTCAAAGTCCTGGCTTGCCGAACCCCAGACATCCCCCTTCCGGGCCATATGTGAGGCCTGGGCCTCCCCCTCCCCCGGGGCCTGGACCCATGGAATCCCCATCAGGGTCAGCAGCCTCTTGGCGTCCGCTATGATGTCCGTGTTCACCGTCGCCGCCCGTTGGGCGTATCTCCTGGCCTCCTCTGGTCTCCCCTCTCTCACCGCTTCCTCGTACCTTGCCTTCGCCTCGCGCCTGACCTGCGTCCTCTCCCGGACTACCTTGGTCTTGAACCTGTGGGGCACGCCGTCGAAGACGTAGGAGACCCTCAGGCCCGCCTCCATGAGGCTCGAGTTCCTGTAGATGAGGCCGCTCAGGTGGCTTGTCACCCTGCCCTCCCGGTCCTTGAGGGGCTCCCCCTGCCTGCTGCGGATTATAGCGAGAAACTGGTAGAGTATGTTGTGGCCGTCCATGGCTATCTTGCGCCCGGCGAGGTCGTCGATGGCGACCTTCTTCGCCTCGACAAGCCCCCCGAGCTTGACCCCCAAGGCTCAACCCCTGACCAGTTCGATCCTGCGCTTTTCCTTGGACATGCTGTAGACCCTGACGATGCCCTGGAGTTCCAGTGTCATGAGGGTCCTGTCGAAGAACCTGCTGTCGATGTCGCCGTGGAGCTTCTTCACCCGTTTGTAGAGGTTCTTGGCCTCGAGGGCGCCGTTCCTCCCTAGGGTCTCCACGATGGTCGATGTCATGAGCGTGTCGTTCAACCTTTTCACCTACGCTATGGCCATGGGGGGCTTCTCCTTCTCCCTGAAGCGCTTGTCGGTCTCTAGGTACCACTTCTCCATATCGGGAGTTATCGAAGGCACAGTCTCAGCCAATGCGTCCTCAAAGTCCGCTTTGGTCACCTTCCCCACCTCCGTGTCCCTCCTGAGCGCGTTCATTGCCGCCTCCCTGCTGATCGACTCGATGTCCGCCCCCGAATACCCGTCCATCTTCCTCGCGAGCTCCTTTATGTCGACGTCCTCGTCTAGGGGCATTTCCTCCGTCATGATCTCTAGGATCTTTAGCCGAGCTGCCTCGTCAGGCGGGGGCACGTAGACGCGCCTGTCGAACCTGCCAGGCCTCAGGACCGCCTTGTCGATCATGTCCGGCCTGTTGGTGGCCGCGATAACCAGCACGTTCTGGAGGGTGAGAAGGCCGTCAATCTCGGTGAGGAGCTGGCTGATCACTCGCTCAGTGACCCTGGAATCACCTCCCATCCCCCTGCTGGGGACGAGGGAGTCGAACTCGTCGAAGAAGATGATGGAGGGGGCGGCCATACGGGCCTTCCTGAATATTTCCCGTATCGCCTTCTCGGACTCCCCCACCCACTTGCTGAAGACCTCGGGGCCTCTGATGGAGATGAAGTTTGCCTGGGACTCCGTCGCCACGGCCCTAGCCAGCAGTGTCTTCCCGCATCCCGGGGTCCGTGGAGCAGTATCCCCTTGGGAGGGGTGATGCCCAGACGCTTGAACATCTCCGGTTTCTTCAACGGCCACTCCACCGCCTCGATGAGTTTCTGCTTGACCTCATCCAACCCGCCCACCATGTCCCAGGGGACGTTGGGCGCCTCAATGTAGACCTCCCTCATCGCCGTCGGCGTCAACTCCCTGAAGGCCCCAAGGATGTCGGAGCTGTTCACCTCCATCTTGTCCAGCACCTCGTGGGGTATCCTCTTCTCCTCCAGGTCTATCTGGGGGAGATACCTCCTGAGGGCCTTCATGGCGGCCTCCCGACTCAGAGCCTCGAGGTCTGCACCCGTGTAGCCGTGGGTGATATCCGCGACCTGATCCAGATCGGTGTCGTCTGAGAGGGGCATCCCCCGAGTGTGGATCTGGATGATCTCGAAGCGGCTCTCCCTATCCGGGATGCCTATCTCGACCTCCCGGTCGAACCTCCCCGGCCTCCTGAGGGCGGGGTCCAAGGCGTCGGGCCGGTTTGTAGCCCCGATGACTATGACGTGACCCCTGCCCTTGATGCCGTCCATCGACGCCAAAAGCTGGGCCACGACCCTCCGCTCCACCTCCCCCGTGACCTCCTCCCGCTTCGGGGCGATGGCATCTATCTCGTCTATGAACAGGATGCTTGGGGCGTTCTTCTCTGCGTCCTCGAACATCTTCCTCATCCGGGCCTCGGACTCGCCGTAGAACTTGCTCATGATCTCGGGGCCGTTGATGGCGTAGAAATTTGCTTCGGACTCGTTGGCCACAGCCCTAGCAAGGAGAGTCTTCCCGCATCCAGGCGGGCCGTGGAGGAGGACTCCCTTCGGGGGGTCGATGCCCAACCGCTGGAAGATCTCCGGGTGCTTAAGGGGGAGCTCCACCATCTCCCTTATGCGCGTGATCTCCTCGTCGAGGCCCCCTATGTCCTCGTAGGTGGTCCTGCTGGGTATCTCAAACTCGGGGACCGGCTCGCTCAGGATCGTGATCTCCGTGGTCGGCGAGATCTTGACTATCCCGTTGGGCCGCGTGTTCACCACCAAGAATGGAACAGAGTGGCCCAGCATCATTATGAGGAGTGTGTCCCCCCTGGTCGCGGGCCTGTCGATCAGCCGGTCTTTTACGAACCTTATGAAGTCGTTGTCCACGCTGATTCGGATGTCCACGGGGGCGAGCTTGATGGAGGTCGCATACTCCGCCTCCGCCTTCTCTACGCTTACGAGCTCGTTTATGGAAACGCCGCTATTCTTCCTTATGAACCCGTCAATCCTCAGGAGGCCGAGCCCCTGATCCTCGGGGTAGGCCGGCCAAGCCTTCGCCGCGGTCACCTTCTTCCCAGTTATCTGCACAACGTCTCCCACGGTGACACCGAGGGATTTCATGGTCTCGGAGTCGATTCTGGCTATGCTCCTGCCCACATCCCTCTGCTGCTTCGCTTCGGCTATCTTGAGTTGTACGGCGCTCAATGGGGATACACCACCTATTATGATCTCAAATGGAAGGGGAATTTACCGTTTATAAACATTGGTCTGGAGTCACAACACCATTACGAGTACAATGTTATATTACGCCGCACTCTCGAGCCAGATTTCTCGCACTTTCATGTGTCAACACTGCCTTGTTCAGAATGGTATACCTATCGGGGCGAATAGCCCGTGCCTTCACCAGCGCTTCGACGACGGTCTCGGGTCCTATTCCAAGCTCCGCAGCCGTCGTGGGAGCCCCGATGACACTCAGGCTCTCCCTAAGGACCCCCCAATCGATGCCGTGGAGCTTCGCCATCATGATCGCACCCACCCCGCACTGCTCCCCGTGGAGGGCCGCACCAGGGGCGATCACGTCAAGAGTGTGGCTGAAGAGGTGCCCGGATCCGCTGCACGGCCTGCTGCTCCCGGCGATGCTCATCGCGACGCCACAGCTCACCAGGGCCTCGAGGAGCGTCCTGTAGCCCTCCTCGGTGCGTTCGCCGATGAGACGGGCATTCCTCATGACCAGGTTCGAGCTCATCAACGCGAGGCTTCCAGCGTATTCCCCGTAGTAGTCTCCGTTCTCCTCGTGGGCGAGACGCCAGTCGCGGACCGAGACGGCCTTAGACACGACATCCCCGCAGCCGCTCGCCGTGAACCTGTAGGGCGACTCGGCGACTATACGGGAGTCCGCCAACACAGCTATTGGGGCGACGGCCTTCAACGAGTAAGGCCTCCCGTGACCCTTCACTGATGCGAGGCTGCTGGCTATGCCATCATGGGCGGCATTCGTCGGAACGCTTACGAAGAAAGCCCCGCTCTTCTCGGCGCTGAGCTTTGCGACGTCGATGGTCCTCCCTCCCCCGACGCCGACGATAGAATCGGCGTTTTTTGCTTCGGCTTGCTTCCTAATCCTCTCGACGGTGTCAAGGTCAGCCTTGCTGCAGAAGGCTACTCCCGGCTCATAACCGTATTCTTTGAGGATGTCTCTGATCCTCCTCCCGGCGATCTCGTAGGTTTTTTTCCCGGTCACCACGAGGGGTCGTTGTAGCCCCAACTCCTGGAATACATCGCCCAGGGACCCTATCACACCTCTCCCCACGAGCACGATGCGCGGCAGATCTATGCGGTGGACCTCGTTCAACACTGCACCAGCGTCCTATGCAACTGGGCTTCAAAGCAATAAGGTTTTTTCACATTTATTTGATCACCTGTAGATCGTATACTTAAAAAATCCTGATATTTGCACGGTAAGAAAGGTTTTTAAAGAAGACATTTTTATGTTACTTGGTCTTCCTTTCTAGGATTACTGACATTTAAGCTCAAAATGAGGATCTTAAGATGGAGAATAGCATAGGAGAGCTCAAGGGAACCACGACCGTAGGCGTCGTGTGTAGCGACGGGGTCATCCTGGGCACGGACACGAGGGCCACCATGGGGAACTACGTCGCCAGCAAGAGGGCGAAAAAGGTATATCAGATCACCGACAGCCTGGCGATGACCATCGCAGGGGGCGTGGCGGTCGCCCAGCGCATAGTAGATATCCTCAAGATAAACGCCCGGCTCTTTGAGTTCGAGAAGGGGCGGCCGATGCCCGTCGCATCTGCAGCAAGGCTCGTATCAAACATCCTGTTCTCGAATCGTTCAGTGGGGAGGCCCCTACCTCTTCAGGCCCTCATCGGGGGCTACGACGAGACGGGCCCCCATGTGTTCAACCTAGATCCCTTCGGGAGCCTGATTGAGGAGAAGGTGGTCTCGACCGGATCCGGTTCGCCCTTCGCCTATGGCGTCCTCGAGGATCGATATAATCAAGATAGCTCGGTCGAAGAGCTGCTGCCTGTGGTCGTCAGCGCTGTTGACTCCGCGATGAAGAGGGACACAGCCAGCGGTGACAGCTTCGACATCGCCGTTATAAGCAAGGAGGGTTTCAGGGAGCTCACCCATGAGGAGAAGCAGGCTCTCCTAAAGTAACGAGATAGATACCGATGGACACCAGCCAGAGCCTATCGTACGCAGAGATAAGGAACACGATACTCCAGAAAATTCCACCTGAGATAGGGATAACCAGGATCGAGTTCGAAGGACCCCGCCTCGCCATCTACGCCCAGCACCCCGAGATACTGGTGGAGAAGAGCCACATAGTGGCCGATATAGCAGGCCAGATCAAGAAGCGTATCGTGATACGCTCGGATCCTTCCGTAAGGACCTCCGAACTGGAGGCTGAAAGGATCATAAAAGAGATCCTTGAAGGAGAAGCAGGCCTGGTGCAGAGCTACTTCGACCCAACGTTGGGGGAGGTGCTCTTGGAGGTCGAGAAGCCCGGGGTCGCCATCGGCAAGGGAGGGTCCAACCTCCTCGAGATAGTGAGAAAGACCCGGTGGAACCCCAACGTCGTGAGGTCCCCTCCGATACCGAGCCTGACGATTAAGCAGATCAGGGGCTTCCTGTACTCTAAGAGCAAGGAGAGAGAGCGTTTCCTCAGGGAGACAGGGGAGTCCATCTTC
>JAUVHT010000020.1 GCA_030593155.1 Candidatus Bathyarchaeota archaeon | reverse complement strand
AGATCCACCGCGACGGCTTCCAAAGCCTTGACGGCCTTCAACACGGGCGGACCATAGATCTTCACATAGCTTGTTACCAAAACTATCCCTGACAAGGGATGGGGATGGAGAGAAAATAAGTTTTTACCCTGAGAGAATGGAATCCCCTTGACCTGGGTATTTTAAACTCTTTTTTCCTCGGCCATGCGCCGCATCTTCAACCGGTACTTACGGTACCTGTCGTCCAATGAGAACTTGGCTGGGTGGGGGATCTTAACGGGGTTCCCGCATATCGGGCAAACATCCAGTCGGAGGGTGTACCTGTCGCATTTCTTGCATCTCCGGAGGAGCCATACCAATGAAACGATCCTCCGGTTCAGCTACGAGAGTAGGAGATCTTCCCGTTGTAGTTGGCCCAGGTGTCCTTGGTGAACTCGACGACCTTCTCCAGGGCCGCCTCGGCCGCCTTGTAGTCGTCTGCTGTCACCTCGATCCTATATTTGGGTGCGCCGAGGCTGTACAGGTTCGCAACTGCGTCGTGCTCCGCCGCCACCTTCTTTGCCTCGAGGAGGGTGCCCTTGATGTCCTCCACGCCCTTCGCCTCCAATGAGGTGATCTCCAGGATGCCCTGGATGGTGACCCCTTTGACGACGATCTTATCCTTAGCCGTCTCCTCAAGGGTCCTCGCGATCTTCTTGGACAACCCCGCCTCTACGAGGGCGGCGGCGCCCCCCTTGGCGGCTGCCTCGAGGCCGGCGTAGAGGCTACCGTAATGATCCAGCAGCTTGACCCCGGCCTTGGAGTAGAGGTCTTCCACCTCCATCTTGAGCTCGATGGCGGCGCCGCGGAAGAGGGTCTCGGCCTTCCTGTGCTTCTTCCACTCCTCGAGCTTCTTCCTGCGCTCGTCCTGGGTGACCCGCCTCAGGGAAAGGTCTATCTGTTCGCGTGACGGGTCGACCCGATTGACTTGGAGGACGATCTTCTGCCTCTCCCTGACGTGGTTACGGATGTTCCTCACCCACCGGGAGGATATCTCCGAGATGTGGAGGAGGCCCTCCTTGTCGCCGTGCTCGTCGAGGGTGACGTAGGCGCCATGGCCCACGATGCGTTTGACGGTGGCGACGACGAGCTCTCCCACCTCGGGCCACTCGGACCTTCCCATGCTCATCTACTTCACCCCAACACGGACAGGATTATGCCGTTGATCTTGGCCTTGCCCCCTGTGGGCTGGGCCAGGGTATCGCCGCAGGTCCTGCAGTTGATGATATGGGTCGTGTGGCTGAACACGATCTGCTCGCTCTCGCAGGTCTTGCAGCGGATCCTGAGGAATCTGGAGGACGGGCGGGGTATGAGGTTCTCCCACTCCATGGCCGTCACACCACCTCCGCCTTCTTGAGCCTGATCCCCTTCCTCTGGAGGGTGTAGCTGCACTCATTGCACTTGAGGATGAGGGACTGCTTCTTGGTGACCTTAGCTTGGTTGTGCTGCACCGGGCGTTTCATACCGCCGTATCCCTTCTGCTTTGCAGCAAAACGCCTCTCACCCAACTTCGCGGCCCTTCTCTTCCCCGCCTTATAGATGGAGACTGTGTGATCGGTATGGGTCTTGCACCTGGGGCAGTGGGTCCTCATGGACTTCGGGAACTTCATTTCTGAATATCCACCTCTTTTGCGATGTCCCGCCTTATTAGGTTTTCAGCGTTCTCCACGGGGATCGAGACGACATCCTCCGGTTCGAAGGGGCCGTAGGTCTTCATGTCGATGCCCATGATCGCCGGCACCGCCTGGAGGAACCGGACCACCTTGAGACCGGTCCTAGGCGGGGGTTTTGCGTCTACCTGAGGCACACGACCCATTAATATACTTTTCAATTTCGATTCATGGCCGGTGAAGAGGCTGCGCAGATCCGCCAGCAGGTTCTTCTCCTCCCTGGTGAGGGCGGATCCGGCCAGAGCGACCCTGTCCAGCTCGGCCAAGACGATCTTCCTGAGCCTGAGGTTTGAGATCTCCCTGAGCAGCTTCTCCGCGTTATCCTTCTCCTTCACCGAGATGCGACCCTTCAGCGATGTCTTATCGATCATCCGGGTCTGCTCCCTCAGCTGGGAGACGTATCCCACCATCTCGACGTAAAAGCCCTCAGGGAGGGCTTGGAGGTCGTTGAACTTCACCTCCTTCTTCCAGGCATCAAGGAGCTTCGAATATACCTCTGTCATTTCTCCACCCTCGCGGCCCTCCTGCAGAGGAGGAACATGGCCACGGCCAACGGGAGCTCCTGGCTCTCCTCCTCGAAGGGGCCGTAGGTCTCCCCACCTAAGACGATCTCTGGGGCTCTCCTGATGTAAACCTTCTCAGTGCCCTCTGTGAACGCCATCGCCCTGCTCAAGGGATTATAATCGGCCAGATCGTCCAGGGGCACGTTCTGGGCCAGCCAGCCCGTCTTCCCGTGCAGCGTGTTGGGCAGCCGTATCAACCGCCGGAGGTCCGTGGTCACCACAGTATCTATATGAGACGCCTGTTCCTTAGCCGCCACGACCAGAAGCTTGTCCAGGGATTTAGAGTCGATGTATCTTGCGATTCTACCTGGGTGTCTGTCCATGATGGCTGCTAGGATCTCGTCCCGGTGCTCCATCAGATTTCTGGAGGCGTTTCTACCCAGCTTCAACCCTTTCACATCATCCTGCGTTATGTTGGCGACGAAGTCGTAAAGGGCCCTTATGGATCTCCCCCTCCACCCCCCCTGCCTCGTGGTTTGACTGCTCCCAACTCGCCTCCCTATCAATCCTTGGAACTCGGCCTGGATGCCTATTCCCAATATGTAATCCACGACCTCCCTGCGAGCCAGCTGGTCCAACCCCTTTGCATATGGGCTTCTCACGTGGACGTGGTACCCCCGGTTACCTGAGAAGTTTACAGAGATCTCCTTCGAAGGGTTGTACCCGAAGTCTTGGATGAGGATGTCGAGGAGCTTCTGGGCTTCATATTTCGCTGCGCTCAGACAACGCTCGCATAGCCAGCTCTCCTCCAAGAAGGATGCTTTTTCGCATTCCTGGCACCTCTCGGGCGGGTGGCCGGCCCCTTCGCTACCGCAGGTCTTGCAGGTCCACCTGTCATGAGAAACATGACAGGGGAGGTCGAGGTGGTCCGCGTCTATGTCGAAGACGAGATCCGCGCCGAGCCATCCCTTCTGCGCCATCGCCGCCTCAGGATCTCGGTAATAGGCGGCTGAAAAGTAGGTGTGAGAGGGGGCGCGGTCCATGAGATAGCCTCGGAGCCGTAGTGTATCGTTGAACCCGATGTGGCGGAACATGCTCCTCCCCCCGAATGAGAAGAAGCCGAACTCCCGTCGCTCGATCTCCGACGGGGCTTCCACGAACCTGGCTCCTGACGCATAGTACCGCTTGAATTGATCGGAGACGTATTGCTCGCTGCCCCAGCCTTGTTCCGCCATGGGTTTTCCGTTGAATAGCTCGGGCATCTCCTAAATAACAAGTTTCTGATTTAGTTTGTATCTTTGGTCTGGGGCCTCAGGCCGTTGTGGGGGCATTTACCGCAGAACTCCGGGTTGAATCTCACCAAGTTCTCGTAGTATCTACAGAAGTGGAGGCCTAAACTTAGGAGATTCCGGGTTTTTTCGGCTGTTTCCGTCCTGCCCAAGTTCGTGTCAACCCCGACTCCGCTAATGTGCATTTCCTGATATTTGAGGGTTCTACTCCGCCTGCACGGCTTCCTGCTCCCTCTGGTGGTCCCTCACCTTGATCCTGTAGTAGTTCAGGGGGTGCTTCACGTGTTCGCATAGCCTGTCAGGGTTGTGACAGACGCCGTGGGTCCGGAGGGTGGAGCATGTGGGGGGCGTGTACCTGGTCCTGCCGCCCCTGAGGCCCGCGATGTGCTCGATCTGGTATCGCGTGAACCCCTCGTCGAAATCTGTGATCGAGACGAACAGCTTCACGATGTCCTCTACTTCCATCCCGGCGTTGATGAGGAAGGACGTCAGCGCGAACCTCTCCATGTGGCCAGCCCTCCTCCCTGCTATGAGGCCCTCGAAGGCGTGCTTGATGCATGGCGGGAAGCCTTCCATCAGCAGCTCTACGGGGAGCTCCCCTCCCGTCAATCGTGACCTGTTCTCGTCCAAGATCTTCCGGAGGTTGTCGATCCTGGCTTGGAGTGGCTCGGGGAGGCTGAGACGGCGGTGCCTGGATACTTGCCCGATGATCTGCCTTTGGATCTCCTCCTGGAGGAGGCGGCATGCCTCTGTTTTAGTCATGGAGACGTACCCGTTCCTCATCATCCTGTTCACTAGCTTCCATTTCGGCTCCCTGAATGCCGCCGCGTTCCTCAGGAAGTCCTTGAAGTGTAATTCGAACTTGTGGTAGATCCCGTCCATCAGTTCCTCGATGAGCTTCAATTCCCAGTGGAACTCGAGGCGGGCGATCTTCGCAAGGCGAGCGTCCGACTCCTCTTTCAAGAGTTCCTGGGCTCTGACCGCTTCTGCCATGGCGTATCTCCTGTTAAGGAAATCTTCTCCAATAGCGGTCACGAACATGTTGGCCACTGGAAAGGAGAGAAGCTCCGATAGGACGTCCCCGAGCTCGGCTGTGGCCTCTCCGACGATTAATGCCTGGGACACTCTCTTCTCCGCTCTATCCAGGACTCTCGCGTATCCTGGGTCGGTGAGATCTTCAAGGGTCAGGCTAAGGGTGTCGACGAGTTTAACTGAATCGTTCAGGAAAGGGTATTTCGCGGCCTCCCTCTCGGAGATCATCCCGGGGGCACTCCAAACCTATGGAAACACGGCGGATATTATCCTTTTTCATGAGCAATAATCCAGATTAGGAGTTGCTTCCTTCGATAAAGGGCGTCGAATCGAGTCACGGCTCTGGAGGACGTTGGGATGAAGAAGGGTGTTTTAGACGCCTATACAGGGGGCGAGGTAGTAGATGAGCCTGCCCTGGGGGAGCTCGAAGTCCATCTTGATGGGCATGTCCGTGGAGAGCTCCAGGGTGGCGACCTCGCTGGAGGCGGCGACGGCGTTGACGATGTCCTGTAGGTAGCTAAGGGTGAATGTGGCGCTCGAGTCCTCCTCGACTTTCAGCTCCAGGAGCTCGTCCGAGCCCTTCTCCCATTCGCTCTGGGCGCTCCCCATGTCGCCGGTCGCGCTGATCTTGAAGTTGTCCTTATTGGCCTCCACCTTAACGTGCTCGCTGACCAGGGAGGCGTCCCTGATGGCCCGCCTCAGGCTGTGGGTGAGGATTCTGGAGGACGCCTTGAAGAAGATCTTGGGCTGGGGTACTTCCTCGTCAAGGGGCTCGAGGATGGGCATGATGAACCTCCTGGTGTGGCCTCCCCGCTTGCAGCGGATGGTCAGCCTAGCGTTCTCCTCGTCCAGCTTGATGGTGACCTGCTCGTCCTTTTCCACCCTGTCGATGAACTTAAGGAACTCCCCGATGTTCAGGGTGAGACGGGACTCTCCGTCGCACTTGTATTTATCGAAGAACTCATTGGGCAACTCGAAGTCAACCATAGCGACGTGGCTGGGGTCCATGGCGAGGAGCTTCATCTGGGCCTCATTCAAGTTGAATGTGCCCTCCTCGACGATTACGGACAGCGCCTTCACGAGATTGCGGAAGGGCTCGATGCGTGATATCTCTACTTCGAACAAAATCTACACTCCCTTTGAACCTAACAGCGTTTGTACCTATGATTGTGGGAAGGCTAAAAAGGTGTTCCCTCAGCCGTAATCGCGCCACGTGTGGCCGCACTTGGTGCAGCGAAAGAACTGTGTGGCGCTCTCGTCGATGCTCCGGGTCTGGACCATCCACCAGTAGGCCTTCGCGTTCTCGCATTTGGGGCACTTGGCTTTGGTCTGGGGAAGGGTACTGAGGTTCCTCTCCTTCTTGCCGAGCACGATGATCTTTTCCGTCCCCTCGTTGTTCCTCTCGTAGACGATGTCCCCATCCATCTGCTCCTCGGCATTGCACTTGGAGCAGACTAGGACTTTTCTCTCCGGATCGAGTTTCAGAACTGTTCCGCATTTAGAGCAGAACTTCACCGAGGGCGCCTCCTTGTGCCATCTTTTACGCTGTAGAGTTGTTTTTAAATCTTATGTTCGCATGCTCTGTAAAAGATGACAGTAATAGCCCTGCAACTCTCAACGCCTCAGGGAGGGCGCTATCCATCGAGGCCACTCGGAGGATCTCATCGGCTACTCGGCTTTCAATCCCTATCGAGCAGGAGTGTGTCTCTTCTCCTTCAGTATCCAAGGCATAGACTCGGGTGTGGGCGGTGTCGTCGGCTCCGATTTCTTCCTTGAAGTTCAGCGCGATGACTGGCCTCATGGCTTCCTTGGAGAGGCTGCAGGCGTCGATGGTAATTCCGTCGTAGAGGAGGCCTCCGTGGATCAGGATCGCCCTGATCTGGGGGTGGTGGCGGGAGGTCGTTATCATCTCGACAGATCCATCGGTTATGTCTGCCTCAAGGGCCATCGCCCTCAGGACGCCGTCCAGCCAGAGGTTTCCCCTGAACACAACTCCCACTATGAGATACTCGTCCTCTGAACCTGTGCTTTTTGCGGCGAGGCCGAGGGTCCTAATCTCCTTCTTGACCCGCCTGATTTTGAAGGCGCTCATCTCTCGCCCCTCTCCGGGCGGGATAAAAAGGGGTGCTCCCCGGTTATCTACGTTTGGACAGCTGGGCGTCGAACTTTGTTAGGAACTCGTTCACCTTCTTCTTTGCATCCCCAGCCGATTTCAGTAGCACTTTCCTCTGGTCCTTTCTCTTCTTCATGTGGACGTATAGGACTGAGCGGTCCATCAGGGGGTGGGGCTTCGAGTAGCCCGCCATCTCCACGTCCTTGTTCGCCAGGAGGAAGCTCTGGAGGAGGTTGAGGAGGGTGTGGCCCTCGCCGCCGACCTCCATCTCAAGCCTGCCGTCTTCTTCGTTCACTATGTTGAGTTTCATGTCAGATCCTCTTTCCCGTAGGTGGATGCGAATTTTCTCCTCTCGGACCGGTCACACTTTGAGCATTGGAGTCGCCCTCCCTGTAGTTCCAGAAGGGTCCCGCACCTCGTGCAGTAGGCGTAGATCACGCCGTACTCCGGACCTTGGACGGAGAGCTGGATCATCCTGTTCTTGGTGTTGATTATCTTGGCCTTGATGGTGTCGCCGTTGCGCATCGCCATGGTCATGTCCTTCGCATACTGCCTCTCGACGCCGCTGATGTGGATCTCACCGGTGTAGGGCGATGCGATGGCCTCACCGTCGATGATGAAGATGTCGACCCTGGCGTCCCGCCTCATCACAGAGCCGACCTCGGCTATCACGTCGAGACCTTCGCGGGGGAGGGTGAGCTCCGGGGTCCTCTTTCTCACCTCGACCATCCTCTTCTTGAGGTCGAAGTGGGCGTTGCCGAGCTCCTCTGATCTGATGTCGCCTTCATGTTGGTAGGCGCCAGGGCCGTTTTGCAGCACCTCGATCACGGATAGTTTATCCCCTGGGAGTACAGCTTTTTCCTTCATTGCTTTCTTCGGCATAGATATCTCAACTCTTTCCCCGGCGTTATACGGCCCGAGTAACACGATTTTGAGGACGGGTCCTCCCTTTTAATGGTCGCCGAAACTCCGGGGGTTCAGGGGCTGTTATTGTCTCTCTTTTTAATAAACCCTATGATCGAGAAAAAATGATTTGAACTCGACCCTCGTCGCCATCATGAGGGAAAACGGTGATTTTTTTTAATACTTGCAGATTTTTCCTCTGTAAAAATATCGTGTTCCACGCTGGAGTTTTCCAGTAAATACTGATCTTTTGAAGTATAGTGGACAGAATCGGCTTAAAAAATAGAAACTGTTCTGGGTTGGTTTTTATGATTTACAGTGAAAACCTTAAATGAAGATGATAAGTATTAAAATTGGGTCAATATGGTTAACTGCCCAGTGTGCGGGAAGCCTGCAGAGGCCACGGGGAAGGAGTTCAAGTTCGGAGTCTTCGAAGGCAAATCCTATCGCTGCCCAGCATGTAACAAGCCATTCAATGCCTTCTACCGAGATGGGAAGTTCAGTCACACCGTGCCCAAGGCGAAATGATCCTTAGGGGGTAGCACCCCACCTTTTTTATGTTGTCCGGGTTGGAGTGAGGGATCTGGTTTTTGTATTGTGAGGACGTGGTGCGGGAGTGTTGTTTTTTTGGTTGTTTCTTTTTTCATCCGAAGTACTGTCTGCCCCATGTCTCTTCCCATCTCCTCTCTTCGAGCATTATCTCTGCCTCGATGGTGGTGAGTATCGGTTGGGTCGTGTCCGGCAGGCCGTCGACTGCGATCCGGGGGCACGCGGTGTTCACGTAGGCTTGGACTTCGGCGAAGTTCCCGAGCTTCAGGGAGGAGATCTCGTCGAGGCAGATTATGGCCGCCGTCTTCCCCTTTTTCTGGAGTCTGTCTCGGAGGGATCTCGCCGTGGATAATTGGAACTGGCCAGGCTTGGTGCTCACGATGATGGCGTATCTCTCGGCTTCCTTCGCGGTGGTGATGGCCGCCATCCTGCGCATGGCGAGGCGCATGATCTCGCTCTCTTCCAGCTTCTCAGCTGTCGACAGGTAGGGGTTGGCGATGACGACGGGTTTGCCCGTGGTGGCGGCGAGGCCCAGGGGGTGGAAGCGTCCTGCGCCTATGTATAGGAATCCGTCCACTTCATCTGAGATGGTCTCGGCTGTGGTGTAGTTGCAGCCCAGGATCTGGCCGTCGTGGGGGGTTGGGCCTGTTCCCTTGCCCGTGATGGAGGTCTTGCCGTGAGTTTCCAGGGCTCTTGCTATCTCCCGTAGCCGGTGGACGTGCTGGACGGTGGCGGCCAGGCCGATCTTCTCCCATTCCTCCATCAGGGGGAGGGCTCTTTCGAGGAGGGCTTCCGGGTCGAAGTCGACCCTGACTTCCACGTAGATGACTGGGACGCTCGACTTTACCGTCATGCCGCTGTGGCCGTAGTGGATCAGCAGGTCTGCGCCCAGGGCCTCGGCTTGCCTCGTGGCCAGGTCGCAGGCGCCGTAGCAGGAGTCTCCGCTGAGGAGTATCTCTGCGTCGGTGATGGTTTCCAGTTCCTTGGCGAGGGTTAGGGCTTGGGGGCGGAGGCCGTCTGGGAGCTGGATGAGGACTCTGGCTGCGCCTCGTCTGTTGATCTCGTCGGCTGCGCGTCGGGTTTCGAGGTCATACATGGGGGGTCTCCATTTGGGCTGGGGGGTTCCCTGTTTTTATTCTTTGGTTGTGTCTGTCTGGGATCCGGTGGGGTTCGGATCTTAGAAGTTGGGTGGTCAGTTGTTCTGCTTGACGAATATCCTGCAGGGGACGGGGAATTTTGCCGAGGCCCGCTTGAGGGCTTCCTTGGCGTGGCCGAGGCTGGCCTCGTCTACCTTGGCGATGAGGATGGTCTTGCCCCGCCTCATCCTGGCGGCGGTGCCGACGGCTTTGCCGTAGGCCCTCGCCATGCCCTCTTGGAATCGGTCGGCCTGGGCGACGTTGAGGCGCTTGTGCTCCCGTAGGACCTCGTGGGGGAATGGGACGATCTTGAGGAAAAAGTTCTCTCTTCCGAGGGGCTCCAGGATCCTGTTGGCGGCGATCCTCGCGGCTTCCAGGGCGTTGTGGCGGATCTGGCCTTCCTTGAGGTTGATGAGCTCGACGGTGTGGGTGAAGTCGCGGGCGGGGTTTCCCATGGTGAATTTGACGATCTTGCTGCCTGGGATGCCGCCCATGTACTTGCGGCGGGTGTAGGACATGTTCTTTTTCTTCCGGAAGTTGCTGGCCTTCATGGCGTTTCACCATGCTGGAGGGGTTGGGTCTTAAAAAGTTAGTGCTG
>JAUVHT010000171.1 GCA_030593155.1 Candidatus Bathyarchaeota archaeon | reverse complement strand
TCCCGCCCCCCGCACCACCCCCACGATAAACGAACGCCCATCCCATTGTACATCCAACCTAGACACACGCCTGGGAACGAACGCCATTCCCGATTCCAAGAAACACAACCTCTAACCAAAACTGGCGGACGTAAATATAAAAAAAGGGAAGGGAAAGAGACTATGACTTCCTGACCATCGGTCCGACGAAGACGCCCACGACCAACCCTATTAAGAGGGCCCCGATCGCATACATCTGCATCGTGCTGGCCGAGCTCCTAGCCGCCTCCAGATCAGCCTCCAGACCGGAGACAGAACTCTCAAGGCTAGCAACATCCGTCTCCAATCCCGAAATGGTGCTCTCCAAAGCCACAATGGTGCTCTCCAAAGCGCTATTATCATTCTCGAGAGAGCCAATCTGAGCCTCAAGAGCAGAGACATCGCTATTCAGCCCGCTCACCGTGGCTGTCAATTCGTCGACGCTGCCGGTGAGAGACACGACCTCATCATTGAGGCTGAACATCGGACCTGAATAGACCGTTGCGAGGCTGATGATGTTCTTGAAGAACTGGCCGCCCTGCTGGGGGTTCGCAGCCGCACCGTACCTGTCATCCCGAATTATCTCCGGATAGTACATCGGCATATAACTCGCAAACGGCGCCTCAGACTCAACGAATACCATGTTCCCCAGAGCCCAGTCAACCTCCAAGGCCATCGTCACGAAGCGACCCTCGTCACCCACCTCCACCGACTCCGGCTCAGGCGGATTATGATCGTAGATCACCCCCATATCCGTCAAAGTCAGCAGGACGTAGACGCCGTCGGGCTGCTCCTCCTCCAGCGCCCAGTACCTGCCGCCAGAGTAGGCGGTCAAGACGCCGGGGGAGTGGGTGAGGGCTCTGTCGACCCCCACAGCCAGGAAGCTGAACTCGTCGGCGATGTCGTCCGTGACGCTGAGCACCCTGTAGGACGCTCCGCCGTTGCTGACGGGGTCCTCGGCTGCGCAGTGCTCCACCCGGAGGGCGCTGCCTATGTCCTCGAGGAGAGCGTTGACTGTGTCGATGCGCAGGTAGTCTGTTCCGTAGTCGCTGTCTCCGCAGAGCCAGATGGTCTTGCCGCCCTCGTCTAGCCAGTCGTTTATGGCTGTGACTTCTGCTTCCGAGTAGGTCTGGGTCTTGTCGCTGAGGACGGATATGAGCATCACGGCGTCCTCGAGGTCCGACGCGGTCACGTCGCCGGTGACGACCAGCCAGTCGACGTAGGAAATGTTGTTCATGATGGCCTGTAGCGTTGTGTCCGCCTCAAGCGCCCCCTTGATCTGGGCGATGACGACGGGTTTGTCCTCGGCCTGAGCGAATGCGATTGTGCCCATACTGAGGGTCAGAGACATCAAAAGAAGGAGAGGAACCAATTTTTTCTTCATCGATCTTTTCCTCCGAAGGAAATCTCTGCTAGGGTTCTGCATATAACACTTGTCCCGTTTGGAGAAGCAACCTTTTATTAACTTTTTATCTATGAGTTGTCAGGTGAGTGACTTTGGATAGGAACACCCTCATCGGAGCCGCTGTGATTCTCATAGTCGTAGTATCAGCCGCGGCGTACTTCATGATGCAACCTCGCGAGCCCGAGATATCTATTCACACCCTGAGTGTGGAATCATCTCCGGTTTCGGGCCTCGCCTTCACCCTTGATGGTCAGGACTTCGAGACCCCTCACTCTGAGGAGCTAGAGGAAGATTCCTACACCATTGCCGTCGCTGCTGAGACAACTATAGGCGGCAAGAATTATGCCTTTACCGGATGGGAGGACGGTGTTACCAGTTCGGAGAGGTCAGTGGACCTGAGTTCGGATCTTGCTTTGAGGGCGAATTATGAGGAGATCGTGGACGAGGAACCCGAACCCACCAACGTGTCGGCAACAATCTCCGGCGTCATCACATCCTCAGAAACGGGAAACCTCCTCAATGGCGCGACAGTTACCGTTGATGGGAAGAGCGTAAAGACAGCCTCCGATGGGTCGTATCTTATAAATGTCTCTCTCGGGGCCTATGACGTGTCGGTCAGTCTGGACGGCTATAAGGCTGAGGCATCTTCTGTGCAGGCCACAGAGGAGGCGACATACACTCTCGACTTCTCTCTGGCGCCCTCTTCGATCACTCTGCAGGTCATCACGAGACACGGCTCGGACATCACCATGAAGGCGGAGCAGTTGTTCCTGCAGAGCGAATACGCTGAGAAGTACAACATCAAGGACATCAAGTGGATGGGGGTTTCGTTGGCCCTATGGCCGGAGACCATCAGGAGGAAGGGGGACATAGACCTCGGCTGGGGCGGAGGCCCTGTCGCCTTCGACATCGTCTACAACGAGGGGCTCACAGCTCCTCTGGTGAGCGACGAGGTTCAGGAGTACCTGAGCCAGATCCCCGACATGCTGAGCGGCGTCCCCGCGAAGAGGATCGACGACGGTGAGGTCCACTGGGTTGGGGCTGCGATATCCAGCTTCGGCTTCACCATTAACACCCAGGTCTTGGAACTCGAGGGGCTGCCTCAGCCCACCAAGTGGACGGATCTGGCCAACGAGACTTATGCACTAGTTGACTTTTTCCCAATCATCGGGACAGCCGATGCAACCCTCTCCACATCGAACACACGGATTTTCGAGATCATCATCCAGACCTACGGATGGGAGGAGGGATGGAAGATACTCACCCTGATAGGGGCCAACTCCAGGATCTACGACA
>JAUVHT010000177.1 GCA_030593155.1 Candidatus Bathyarchaeota archaeon | reverse complement strand
AAACGATGTGTGTCGTAAATCTCACAAACGATTCTCATCGAATCTAGATGGTATATATCCGGTTGCCTGAGTCCAAACATTCGAAAAATGTTAATATCCTCTAGCCAAAGATGTGGCAGAGAACCTAGACCGTATGGATATCGGTGATCTGGTCGTGGTGGTGTCATGAGTGTAAAAAAGTACGAACCTGAGGTTTCGGATGAAGCGTGTAAGGGCTGCTTGATCTGCGTCTACACCTGCAGTAAAAGGGGGGCGGGGATCCTCAAAGAGTCCGACAGGAGGACTCCCATCGGGGGGGTGCTCCCCGAGGTGGCGGGCGAGTGCATCGGGTGCCGCTGGTGCGAGAGGGTCTGCCCTGACTTTGCGATCTCCGTGGAGGAGGTGGCGGCATGATGAAGCCCGGGCGTCACCTCGTTCTCGGGAATGTGGCGTGCGCCGAGGGGGCGTTGAGGGCGGGTTGCCGTTTCTTCGCCGGCTACCCCATAACGCCCGCCAACGAGATATCCCATCACCTGGCGGTGGAGATGCCAAAGGAGGGGGGTTTCTTCCTCCAGATGGAGGATGAGATAGCGTCCATAGCGGCGGTGATCGGCGCCTCCTGGGCTGGGGCCAAGGCGATGACCGCCACCTCTGGCCCTGGGTACAGCCTTATGCAGGAGAACATCGGCTACGCCCACATGACGGAGACCCCCTGCGTCGTGGTCGATGTCCAGAGGAGCGGGCCCTCCACGGGCCAGGCCACTCTCCCCTCCCAGCAGGACATCTTCCAGGCCAGGTACGGGGCCCACGGCGACTACGAGGTCATCGCCCTCACCCCCTGGTCAGTCCAGGAGATGTTCGATCTCACGGTCAGGGCCTTCAACCTTGCCGAGAGCTACAGGACCCCCGTGATGCTCATGGCGGACGGGGAGATAGGCCACATCAAGGAGAAGATCTTGATCCCCGAGGATGTCGAGATCGTCGACAGGAGGAGGCCCTCCGGGAAGGATTGCACTCCCTTCGGGACCGAAGACCCGTGCATGGTGCCCGAGATGCCAAGGTTCGGGGACGGACACAGGCTGCTTGTGACGGGTTCGACCCACAGGCCTACGGGGGTGAGAGATTACAGCCCCGAGTATCACCAGATGTTGGTGGAAAGGATCAGGCAGAAGATACTGAGGGATGAGGGGGCGATCAGAGACACCGTGGAGGTCGATCTAGACGGCGCCAGGGTGGCAGTGATCTCCTTCGGGGCCTCCGCCCGCCCCAGCTACGGGGCCGTGAAGAAGGCCAGGGGCGAGGGGTTGAAGGCGGGGCTGTTGAGGCTGAGGACGCTATGGCCCTTCCCCGAGGGGCTTGTCTCTGACTTGGCTGATAGCGTGGATGCGATACTGGTGGTGGAGATGAACGTCGGGAAGCTTGTGAGGGAGGTGGAGAGGATCGTCTGCGGCAGGGCGGAAGTCGTATCGGTGGCCAAGATAGGCGGTGTTCTCCCGTCCGTGGATGAGATCCACGAGGCTATTAGGAGGGCCGCTTGATGTCTGTCAAACCCCTCAGGTACTACCGGGATAAGTACATCCGGAACCAGCCCTCCGCCTTCTGCATAGGCTGCGGAGACGGCACCATACTCAACTGCTTCGTAAGGGCGATAGACGAGCTGGAGATCCCCGTGGACAAAATTCTCTGCGTCTCGGGAATAGGCTGCGCGGCCTGGATCCCCAGCCCCAACTTCAACGGCGACACACTGCACACCACCCACGGGAGAGCCCTCGCATTCGCCACGGGCGCCAAGGCGTTCAACGGCGACCTGACGACGGTGGTCTTCACCGGGGACGGCGACGGGGCCGGGATAGGGGGGAACCACCTGATCCACGCCGCCAGGAGGAACATCGACATCACCACCATTCTGGTGAACAACCTCAGCTATGCCATGACGGGCGGCCAGATCGCCCCCACGACCCATTACGGGGAGAGGACTGTGACCTCGCCCTACGGCAACCCTGAGAGCCCCTTTGACATCGTGAAGCTGGTGACGGCGGCGGGGGCAACCTACGTCGCAAGGTGGACGACCAACCACCCCGTGGAGCTCACCAGGAGCATCGGGGAGGCGATCCGGCACATTGGGTTCTCATTCATCGAGGTGCTAAGCCAGTGTCCCACACAGCAGAGGCGGATGTTTGGGATGCGGGATCCCGTCCATGTGCTCCCCACAAGGATACTGGAGATGTTCTCGGAGAGCACGTATGTGAAGGGGAGGCCGGAGAGGTCAAATTACCGGTACGCGGTCCCCAATAAGTCTCCAGAGGAGGCACTTGAGGAGATCTCGGACGCCCTGAAGGAAACGGGGTCTAGCGCAAGGATCGTGGATCACATGGAGCTGGGCAGAGTTGTCAGGATCGACTCCGGTGAACCGGAGATGGCGTGGGAGATCATCGATCAGATCGGAACTGTGGGGAGGCTAGCCGACCCTCTTGAGGGCAAGATCGAGCTCGGCGTTTTCGTCCAGGAGGAGAGGCCCGAATTCACTGAAACTCTCAGGCGGATGATCGGAAAATCCAGGGGTGATGAAAGATGATGAAAGGCATCCTGATCTCTGGCACCGGGGGCCAGGGCATCGTCGCGGCGGGCGAGTTCCTCTCAGAGGCCCTCTTCAAGAC
>JAUVHT010000015.1 GCA_030593155.1 Candidatus Bathyarchaeota archaeon | reverse complement strand
AGGTCCACCCCATAGGGAACGGCTCCCTATCTGGGGCGTACGCCACACTGATGTCCATGGAAAAGCGGAAGGAGGCTAGGGAGATCGCCGAGAGGACGGTCTACGTGGATCTCCTGGTCGACATAGAGTTCATGGAGGAGTACTCCCGGGCCCTCTACCTCCCCGGAGCCAAGGAGTATTTCCCGAGCTACAGCAGGAGATAGGGCTCCCGGTCGTGGATGAACAGATTTAAATCCACGATGATTGAATCAGTCTTGTTCCGAGCCGGATATCGGAGCTTCACCGACCCGCCCTAGCTCAATGGCAGAGCATCCGGCTGTAGTCAACGCCCCGCGGGGCGATGGCAATCAAGCCATGAGCAGACACCGGAGGGTTCCCGGTTCAACTCCGGGGGGCGGGACCATTCCCATAATATAAGGAACCTCCAAGTGAATGTTTTTAAAAGGGGCTCCGCCTCCCAATAGGCGTGGGAAACCCTTGAACGTCTACATGGACCATGGGGCGGCCCGGCCCGTGGACCCCCGCGTCCTGGATACCATGATGCCATACTTCTCACACTCCTTCGGGAACCCTTCCTCCTTCCACGGTAAAGGGTTCGACGCCCAGAGGGCGATGAGGCAATCCAGAGAGCGGGTCGCCTCCCTCATAGGCGCTGACGCCTCGGAGATCGTCTTCACATCCTCCGCCACCGAGTCCAACAACCTCGGGATCGCAGGAGCGGTGAGGAGGTATAGAAAACGGGGAAACCGCATCGTCATCTCCAACATCGAACACATCTCGGTCATGAACGTCGGGAAGGAGCTCTACCGGGAGGGCTTCGAGATCAAGTACATCCCCGTCGACCGGGAAGGCCTCATCGAGCTGGACGCTCTAGATGAGCTGATCAACGACAAGACCATCCTCGTCTCAGTCATGGCAGCCAACGGTGAGATCGGGACGATCCAGCCCATAAAGAAGATAGCCGAGGTTGCCCACGAGCGCGGGGCCCTGTTCCACAGTGACGCCACGGCCGCCGGCGGTCAGATCCCCATAGACGTTTCAGAGACAGGCGTGGACCTCCTGACGATGTCCTCCAACGACCTATACGGACCGAAAGGGGTGGGGGCCCTCTACGTGAAAAAGGGCCTGAGGGTCAGACCTCAGATGCTGGGAGGAGGCCAGGAAGGGGGGGCACGCTCAGGCTCTGAGAACATCCCGGGCATTGTAGGGATGGGTACGGCCGCCGAGCTCGCTCGGGAGGAATTGGGGGCCGAGTCGGAGAGACTCAAGGGACTCCGAGATGCGCTGATAGAGGGATTAGTAGAGGCGATACCCGAGTCATACTTGAACGGCCATCCCATCGAGAGGCTGCCGAATAACGCCAACGTCAGGTTCAGCTACATAGAGGGGGAATCCCTGATCCTGAGCCTCGATCAGCTGGGTATCCAGGTCTCCTCGGGATCGGCGTGCACTGCGAAGACCCTGGAGCCCTCCCACGTCCTCAGGGCTCTGGGGCTGAAGCACGAGGAGGCCCACGGCTCGCTGGTGTTCACTTTGGGAAAAGATAATAGGGAGGAGCATGTGGAGTACGTGATACAGCAAATGCCCGATGTGGTGAGGAGGCTTCGGGCCATGTCGCCTCTCACCCCCGAGGAGCTGAGATGATGTACTCGGAGAAGGTGCTCGACCACTTCAGGAACCCCCGAAACGTGGGGGAGATCGAGGATCCCGATGGAGTAGGGACCGTGGGGAACCCCGTGTGCGGAGACGTCATGTCCATCTACATCAAGGTGAATGACGACAAGATTGCGGACATCAAGTTCAGGACCTTCGGCTGCGGCGCCGCCATCGCCACAACCAGCATGACCACCGAGCTGGCCAAGGGGAAAACCCTGGACGAGGCCATGGAGATCACCAGGGCGGAAGTGGCCGAGAAGCTCGGAGGCCTACCGCCAGTCAAGATGCACTGCTCCAACCTGGCGACGGACGCCCTCCACGAGGCCATAGAGGACTATAGGAAGAAGAAGGGTGAATGAGAATGGATAAAGAGAACTTGAAATGTCCCGTGTGCAAAGACCAGTTAGACGTAGACGAGTGCGCCTTCGTCATGGTGATCAAATCGGAAGAAGGTGAGGACATGCTCTGCTGCTGTCCCACTCAAGCAAAGTTTATTAAAAACGAATAGTCTACCTTCGAATATATAGCACGTTGGGTCGAAATTGGACAAGAAAAAACTGGCGACCTTCATATCGGCAGCGATGAATGCGCCCTTCATAGCGATTCTTACGTTCGTTCCCTTGATCCTGTCCCAGAGGCACGACTCCCAGATGCTCCTCATCGGGGTTACCACCCTGTTCGGGGCGATACTCCCCCTTTCGTCGACCTACTACCTCGTTAGAAAGGGAATAATCCCGGACATCTATGCATCAGACAGGGCTAGCAGGACGGAGCCCTTCCTCTGGGCCATGGCCTCCTACCTCCTGGGGGTCACGGCGCTCCTATATTTCGAGGCGCCCTTCGTAGTCACGGCTCTGATGGCCTGCTACTTCGTGAACGCAATCACCATGCTGCTGATCACAATGTCCTGGAAGATCAGCATCCACGCGGTGGGGGTCACCGGCCCGATCACGGCTCTGGTATTCCAGCTGGGGGCGAATATGATACCCTTCTTCCTGCTGATGCTGCCTGTGGCCTGGGCGAGGATCGAGCTTAAGGCCCACAACGTGAAGCAGGTGATAGCCGGCGCGGTGCTGAGCACCATTCTGACATGGTTCCAGATGGTCTTCTACGTGAACTTCCTGCTCCCCATGATATGAGAGGGAAAATTCCCAACCCCGTCTTCTGAGTTAAGGCCCTCCCAAGCACTATAGCGCATTACAGTCGGACCAAGGTCTGTACGAACGTGTCGCCAGGCTCGCCCCCCAAAGTTCCATAATTATGCATCTTCGAAGAACAGGCGTGATCCATTATACAAATAAGACCAAGATTATAGATACTGATAATCCGATAAGTTCCCTAATTTCTACGCCAAGATGATATCTCAGATGCATTTTCGTTATATACAATGCCCGACATAGGTGACGGAATACTTACCGGAGTATTCGAAATGAAGATTGAAGGACAAAGCACCGATCACGAAGCTTTACATGTAAATATTAGAGGGAAGACGACAAGCTGCCCCCACTGTAAAGGCACTGTCCCGACAACGCTGTACTGCCTCAAATGTGGTTTTCCACTCTTCAATCGAAAAGGGGACCAAGAGATGAACAAATCCACTGTTGGCAACGAATTCTTCGATCTCGTTCCTTTGAAGGACATCCAAGACGACGCATCCTTACAATCAGGGGAGGCCGCACATCCCCCCTTAACTCCGGTTGACAGTAATGAGATGAGAGAAGGAATCGAGTTGGCGTTGAAGATAGACGAGCCAGACGTGCAGCCCGACCTCAACGAGGCAGAGCCGGAAGAGAACGTAGTGGCAGGGGATCATGAGTCGATGGTCGAAGATGTTGATCTTCCGAGTCTGGGAAAGAAGTTCGATGCTGGAGGCGATATGGCCAGGGGAGATGAACAGATGAGGGACGCACTTGGCCTTGCCTCTCATCCCGAAGATTATGAGGAGAGCTGCGAGGACTCCGATGTCGCTGCACCCTTTGAAAACAGGTATGATAAGTCCGAGTGCGAGATGGACACTGAGATCACAGATCTGACGAAGGAGCTGATGAACTCCATCTCGTTGCAGCTCTGGTCCATGAATCTGCTCAGGGAGGGAGGTGTCGATGAAGGCCACTTCAGCAGGATATTCCAGGGTTACAAAGACCGTTTTGAGCGTTGCGTGGCCCATCGGAACGAGATGCTGCAGGAAGCCCGCGACATGGCGCCTCTCGAGAAGAAGATCAACGAGGCAAAGGTGCAACTCGGCGAGCTGGAGGTGAGGAGGTCACTGGGAGACCTCCACGAAGGGGAGTACGATGCCATGGCGCCAGCATTGAGATGGACCATCGATCATCACGAGGACCAGGTCGCTAATAGAAAAGGAGAGATAGCCCTCTTAACGAATCTCCACCAATTGATGCCTGCAGAATACATCGTCGAGACGAAGGAGATGGCGGAGACGACCCACGAGGCAATGGAAGGCTCCGGGTTAGAGGACGTGGGTCCCAAGACCGTCTCAAGGATACGTGCGTCGCTGAAAGAGATACTTGCTTTCCTCATTGACAGCTAATGACCCTCGCTTCATAAATCCAGATGCCCCGTCGAATGACTACCTATTTTTTGGGTTTGGGTACCGTATGGCTTAACTTTTTATCCCGGTAGTAGGCGTTGAACGACTTCCCACAGGGCTCACAGAAATAGGATCTCCCCTCGAAGACCCCGAAACTGAATTTTCTCCCACGGGATTCGACCATGTTCTGGCATCTCGGGCACTCGATCGGCCTGACCCAGACTTCGTAGTCTCCTGCGAAGGTTATCAGGTTCCCATCCGGGTCCTCGACGGTGGTGATGGCCTGATCGACGGATACGACCTCCGGAACCACGCCGACTTGTATGCCCCTCTCCCTCATGAGCTCTACAATCCTGAGGAGGCTCCCGTCCAGGAAGTTCAGGAGGTTCTTTCCCATCTTCCCCTTGAACAGGCCGAGCCTGAGATCTCCCTGTTCTATCACCGCCCAGCCTTGCCCAACCTCGCCTAAGACGTGTTGGAAACCCAATCCTTCATAAAAGTCGAGGGAACGCTTGACATCGCCCACGCTGAGGCAGAGGAAGAAACGCCCTAGATCTACTTCCATGAAATGGCCTACCCCTTAGCCCGCCTTTCCCCGATCCGGATAAAGCGGCTTTTAAATTATACTATTATGGATTCGAAACACGGGTCTCCAACGAGTATTTTCAACCCAAAGTAAACGCAGTACGTCTGAGACCTAAACCTCAAAAATGTGGGGGTTTAATATTGTTGACTTCACATGGAACTCGCCGTCTCGACACTCTTCTGTCTCCACAAACCCTTCGAGGACGCCACCTTGGACATGATCCGGGCCGGCTCAAGGTTCATAGAGGTGGTGGATGCGGGCCCTCACACCCTGACAAGGTCACGAGTCGAAAGGCTGCAGGAGATGAAGGCCTCCTACGACCTCAGGTACTCCGTTCACGCTCCTTTCACGGACGTGAACATCTCCGCGGATGACGATTGCGTTCGTGACGCCATACTGGAGCGGCTCGAGACATCCATCAAATGGACGTCTGAACTTGGCGAGATCCTAGTCTTCCATCCTGGTAACTCGACGGCGGTCGAGCGGCTCTCCCCCGGTTCTGCCTGGAGCATCAACCTCGAGTCTGTAGAGAGGCTCCTCAGCTACGCCGAGGATTACGGTGTGAAGGCTCTGATCGAGAACGTCCCCGAACCCTTCCCCTACGTCATGAAATCCGTTGAGCACTTCGCCCGGTTCTTCGATGAGATCGGCGTGGAAGCCGGGATGGTCCTCGACATCGCTCACGCCAATCTAACGGGCGAGGCTCTTGAGTTCATCATGAGGTTCAGCGACAGAATCGAGCACGTCCACGTGAGCGACAACGACGGTGAGTCAGACCTCCACCTCAGAGTCGGGGCAGGTTCAATCGACTGGGGGAAGACTGTGAAATCCCTCAGGGAGTCGCCCTTCGACGGCTGGGTAACTGTAGAATCCTATGACGGAATCGACGAGAGCTTGGGCCTGCTCAGATCCCTATTGTAATTCGCCCAGGGGCAGCTCCAGTTCGAGGAGGTCCTCTGCAATTATGGTGTTGGGGAATACCTTGACGGCTTCCTCCAGTAGGACGCTCGCATCGGGGTAGCGGGAGCTTATGTGGGTGAGTACGAGCGTTCCAACCCCCGCCTCCTTGGCTACCTCAGCGGCCTGAGTCACCGTCGAATGGCGGTTCTCATCCGCCTTGCAGGCCAGGGAATCGTCGAAGGTCGCCTCGTGAATCAGGACGTCAGCCCCAGACGCGGCTTCCAGAAGCCCCTCGGTGGGCCTTGTGTCGCCGCTGTAGACGATCTTCAAACCCCCTCTTGGGGCATCCACAACATCCCTTGATTTCACAATTCTCCCGTCTCTCAGTTCGATGTCCTCGCCGTGCTGGAGTTTACCCCAAAGGGGACCCTCGGGGACACCCAGAGCCCTCGCCTTCCCGGGGTGGAACCTGCCTGGGCGGGGGTGCTCCGCGAGAACGTATGACCATGAGGGGCCTTCGTGGTCGGCCTCCACTGCCATCACGTCATATTCGGATCCTTGGAACACGATGCCCTCGGAGGATATCTCGCATATTTTTACCGTGAAGCCCGGGCCGCCGAGGACTGAACTGAAGGCTTGGATGAAGGCGGCGAGGCCCTCCGGGCCGTAGATGTGGAGGGGGCGGTCCCGCTGGAGGAGGGTCATGGACTGAATGAGGCCGGGGAGGCCGAGGACGTGGTCGCCGTGGAGGTGGCTGATGAACATCTTTGTGCGGCGGCGGAACCCGATGTGAGCCTCAACCATTCGGCGCTGCGTCCCCTCGCCGCAGTCGAAGAAGATGATCTCCCCTTTCCTCCTTATGGCTATTGCCGAGGAGCTGCGGCTCTGGGTGGGTATGCTCCCGCTGGTTCCTAGGAAGATTATCCTCACGTCAAGCCCCCTTGGACATCGTCATCTCCTATGGGAATAACTGATCTGGACTATTTATGTTCCAAAGCGCTAAAAATCTGTCTCCAAATGTGATGCAATATTGCGTGTGCAAATTGTCATGACAGGTGACCGCAAGTGGAAGAGCCTCTAGTCAACCGCCTTTGAGTTCATCTATGTATCGCTCTGCTTCCAACGCGGCCATGCAACCGCTACCGCACGCTGTTACCAGCTGCCTGTACTTCGTGTCGTTCAAGTCGCCGGCCACGAACACTCCCTTTACGCTCGTGTCGACGCCCGAGGGCGAGACAATGTAGCCGCTCTCGTCCATGTCGAGCTGGCCATTGAACAGGGACGTGTTGGGATCCCATCCGATGGCGAGGAGTACGCCATCGCACTCCAAGGTCCACTCCTCACCGGTCTCCCTGCTCTTCAGCCTCACCCCCTCGACTCGGCTCTCCCCCAGTATGTCCTGCACGACTGTGTTCCACAGGAAACGGATCCTATCGTTCTCTTCGGCCCGCTGCTTCAGGCACATGCATGCGGTCAATCTCTCCCTTCTGTGAACTATCACAACCTCCCTAGCGAACTTGGCGAGGTCGAGGGCCTCCTGGACGGCCGAGTCCCCACCTCCGACCACCACCACCCTCTTACCCTCGTACAGGAGGGCGTCACAGGTCGCGCAGACGAAGACACCCCGCCCCATCAGCCGCTCCTCCGACTCGAGGCCGAGCTTCCTGTTCGACGAGCCCGTGGCGACGATGACGCTCCAAGCCTCGTGCACCGTCTCTCCGACGATGACATTGAGGGGGTTGGACGAGAAGTCTACGGCCGTCGCCTCATCCTCGAGGAACTCCGCCTTGAACTTCTCCGCTTGCTTCCTCATCCTGCCCGAGAGTTCGGGGCCGGTGATCGTCTCGGGGAAGCCCGGGTAGTTATCCACTTGGAATGTGAGGGCGATCTGGCCGCCTACCATGCGACCGGTTATGATTAGCGTCCTCAGGTTCGCCCTGGCGGTGTACATCGCGGCGGTGAGGCCCGCGGGCCCTCCCCCGATGACGATGACATCGTACGGGGCTGATGCCATCCTGTCGTCGTCACTCCAGAGGTGTGCTCTGCTCTAAACAGTAGTCCTTCTGGGAGAGGATCTCTCTCAGATCGCTCAGAAGCATCTCAAAGGTTCTGAAACCGACGATCTCCCCGACGGCCCTCCCCTGGCAGAAAACCTTTATCGTCGGCGTGCCCATGACGCCGCTCTCCATGGCGATCCTCCGGTTATCGGGGCTATCGAGGATGTTCATCTTGGCGAACTTGACCTTCTCGAATGCCTCGGGTAGCCGCTCAAATTCTGGGTTGAGTTTCAGGCACCAGCCGCACATGTGATGCCAAAAGTCTACGACGACGGGCCCATCGTGTCTCACCACTCCCTCGTCCCAGGATTCTGCCTGGAGGTCGATGATCTTTGACATGGGAGAATCACTTATGGTTGGGGAAGCGAGGGGGGTATATTAATGCTTTCAGCCTAGGACTAGATCTCTTTGAAGGAGAGGTTGCCCTCGGAGATGGTGAGTTCGTATAGTTGGTTCGGGTAGGGCTTGAGCCTGAACGCCTCCAGCTCCTCGGCGGTTATAATCATTGTGAGCTTCCTAAGCTCGTACTCCTTGGCGTCCCCGCCCGGCAGGACCCTCTGCATGCCCTTGCTTATCTGGACCACCATCTGGCCGATCTCCTCGGGGAAATCCGTGGGGGTCATGGACATTATGGGGGGGCGCTGCCGGACCTCTACGAAGTCGATCTGGTAGCCCTCCCGGCCCTCCACGTCTTTCATGGATTTGACCGATTGCACCTTGAGCCTGATGCGGGAACGTAACATCTACGACATCATTGATCAGGGAAGGACCCCCAATCAAATACGTTCCGGTCAGATGGAATGTGCTTATACCCGGAACTCGTAGAATCCCTTACACAAGATGTGTCTAAAATCAATAATTCGTTTTAGAATCTATGATTCATAGTGTGTTTCCTAAGAGCTTTTCTGGGTGACCGATGCTACTGTACTTAATAAAAACCGTTTCCACTACTCCTTAGAAGGCCGGGTGACGGAATGGACCAAGTGAATAAATTGGACATCATCGACCTCATCATCAGTATCCTCAAAGAGCATGAGGAGACCCTGGAAAGGATAACCACGAAGATCGAGAACCTCGTCGTCCTTAAGCAGTATAAAATGGAGGGAAAACCTGATTGGAGCTGATCGCCAGCCTGGTCTCGGTGAAACTACCCTCCGGCGAGGAGTGAAACAAGGCCTTGGCCAAGTTCGAGCTCCACGACTACGACGGGAGCAGGGGCGTACTATTCCTGCCCTACGACAGGGAAATGGGATCCCTGGGAAACGTTTTTAGACTTGACATCGACAACTTCCGGCGCATCTCGGTGAGAGAATACCTCGACATACTGCCCCTCGGCATAAGGCTCAAGGACGAAACAGTTGAAACACCAGGAGTCTGGTGAACCCCCTCGCCTCATTCAGCCTTTTTGAGATGATCCGCAACAAGGCCGGCCACGGTGACCCGGCTCAGGGGTGTCTGCACCGTGTCCGTGGATAAGATCAGGTCTGCCCCAGCCTCTCGTATCCGTTCCTCGGCGTCCCCCATGAAAAGCCCGTGAGTGCAGGCAGCCGCAACCTTGTGAGCCCCCAACTTCTTGAGCCCCCTCACGGCCGCGGCGGTGGTGCCCCCGCTGCTGATGATGTCGTCGAAGACCACTGCGTCCTTTCCGCCTATTTCGAGGTCTCTCACGACCATCTCGATCTCTCCGGTCGCCCGGTGCCTCGTCTTCTCGAAGAAGCCCGACCCGCCTCCCAGCACCTCAGCCGCTGCGTCGGCGAGGTGTTTGGCGCCCTCGTCCGGAGAGAGGCTGTAGGCCCCGTCGAACCCCAGGGACCTCATGTGCCCGGCGATGAGGGGCATCGCGGAAAGGTTAACCATCCCTAGACGCGTCTTCTCTTGAAGCCTCTCCAGGGATTCCTCGTTGTGGGCGTCGACGACGATGAGTTCGTCACCCCCCGCATTCTCCAAGAGGGTTACGACCGTGTCGAGGCTCAGGGCCTCCCCCTCGAGGAACCTCTTGTCCTGGCGGGAGTAGGCGAGATACGGCACGACGCACACGACCCTCCCGGCTCCGAGATCCTTCGCAGCCCTCACCATGAGGAAGAGCTGCATCATCCCCCTGTCGGGGTTGGGGAAGGTTGTCTGCACCACGACGGCTGTCTCACCCTCCACTGGTGCCGTGAGGCGGATGTAGCTCTCGCCATCCGGAAAGATCCTGTGATCAACGGTGTGAGCATCGACCCCCATTTTCTCTGCGATTTTCTCCCCCAGCTCCAGGGAGGCGGGTCCAGGGATAATGATCATCTCGACCGAATAGGATTGCGCAAGCTGGTAGATAAGCCTAGCAGGCTAGAAGGAGGCGTAGAGGAACAGGGCTCCTGCCACGAGGGTGGTGGCGAGCCAGGCCCTCCAGTCCCATCTCAGTATCTTGGCCCCGTCGAAGATGCCGAAGGGGATGAGGTTGAACAGGGCCAGGCTGGAGTTGATGATGCCCCCTAACCGCGACAGGACAAATACATATGGATTGGAGGTCGTGAGACCCAGGATCAGGAAGAATGTCGCTTGGACTATGTTGGTAACTGGCCCGGCCAGAGAAATCTTGCCATAGTCGTCGCCGTACATGAGTCCCGCGATGAGCACCGCCCCGGGAGCCACCAGCTTGAGGGGGGAGAAGAAGGAGAACAGGGTTATCATCAGACCGAGCTGGTTCAACCTGTATTCGGCCCAGTATCCCAGCCTCTGGGCCATGAACTTATGGGCCAGCTCGTGGAGGAGGAAGGCCGCGACGAATATGAGTATCGCCCCTATCACTATGATCGGATGTCTGAAGATGCTCCTCTCCATCCATACGAGGGGGAGGGCCGCTATGACCAGCAGGCTGATACCGAGGTGCTCCAGCTCCTTGTCGCTGAACTTGAAGAGGCTCCGTATCGACGAGTCGTAACGAGGAGCGTGGTATGTATAATGATGGGGTCTCTCCGTGGAGGTCCTCCCCGCAGAAGCCCTGGCGCGCTCCCTGTAGAGGCCGGTGCAGCCGTGGAACTCCGGCAGCCTGTGACCCGCGCAGAAGTACCCCCCGCAGTAGTTGCACCTGAAGGGTAGATCCACATCCCTGCCGCACCTATCGCACTGGACCATGTATTATCGTCGCCCGTTCGGGGAATAGAGGCGGATTACGCCTATTTGAGCATTTCACATCTCGCCT
>JAUVHT010000113.1 GCA_030593155.1 Candidatus Bathyarchaeota archaeon | reverse complement strand
GCAGGGGCACCAGGTCCGTTCCGCCTGCGAGGGGTTTGGCGTTTTCGAGGTCGTCGAGTAGCCTTATGGCCTCCTCGACGGTGGTGGGTCGGTGGTATTGGAAGCTCGGGGCGGGCTTCATCGGTTTTCCCCCCTCTCCTTCAGGGCCTTGTGTAGTGTCCAGGGCATGATGGGGATGGTGTTGAACCTGAGGCCTGTGGCGTGGTGGATGGCGTTGGTGATGGCGGGGACGATGGAGATGATGGCGGGCTCCCCCACGCCCTTGGCGCCGAAGGCCCCGTGCCTGTAGGGCTTCTCCACTATGATGGTCTCCGCGATCTCGGGGGTGTCCAGGCTGGAGGGGACCACGTAGTCCTTGAAGCCGGGGTTTACCACCCGCCCTTCCTCGAGCTCTACGTTCTCCATCAGGACGAAGCCGAGGCCTTGGGAGATGGCCCCTTCGATCTGCCCCTCCACCATCATGGGGTCGATGGCCTTGCCGCAGTCCATGGCGGGCCAGATCTTCACCACTTCCACCTGGCCGGTCTCGGTGTCCACCTCCACCTCGGCCACAGAGGCGGCGAAGGTGTAGACCGAGTAGTTCACGCCGAGGCCGGTCTCCGGGTCGAAGGATCGTTTGGGCGCCTTGAAGAACCCGTAGGCGCCCGGGTCGTATCCCCGGACGTACATCTCCTCGGCCAACTCGGGGAGGCGGATGTTATTCTCCGGGTCCTCCTTGTCGAATGCCTTTCCATCTTTGAGATCGATCATCTCCGGAGGGCACTCCAGCAGCTCGGCTGCGGCTCTCACCATGTTTTCCCTGAGCTTGAGGGCGGCCTTCGCCGCGGCCGTCCCTCCTAGCATGAGGCCCCGACTGCCGTGGGTGGGCTTCGCGTTGAGGGTGGAGTCGGTGTCCGGGAGCTCGATCCTAATCTTGTCAGGGGACACGCCGATGATCTCGGCGACGATCTTGGCGTGGCCGAAGGGGGAGCCCTGGCCCAGCTCGACGATGCCCGTCCTGTAGGTGATGCTGCCGTCTTGGTTCAGGAGGAGGCTGGCTGCGCTCCAGTCGGGGGTGCTCCGGCTTGTGCTGATGCCGTGGTGGGCGGATCCGACGCCCCAGCCCCTGACCTTCTTTCCGTTCCAGACGGGTTCAAGCTTCTTCGTCCACTCGGAGGCCTCTTTGACCCCGAGGAGGCACTCTTCCATGCCGACGGAGTGGTCGAGGAGTTGGTCGCACGTCGTCTTGGAGCCCACCTTCAGGACGTTGTTGAGCCTGAAGTCGAGGGGGTCCATGCCCAGCTCGAAGGCCAGCCGGTCCATCTGGCTCTCGGCCGCGAAGTGGAGGGCCAGGTTCCCGAAGCCCCTGAAGCTGCCTCCGAACACCTTGTTCGTGTAGACCGCCCTCCCGTCAACAGAGGCGTTGGGGACCTCGTATGGGCCGGCTGCGTGGGCGGTCTGCCTCCACAGCCAGAAGGGCGCCCTATTGGCGTAGGCGCCGCATTCCAGGGTGATGGCCACCTCGATCCCGGTGAGTTTGCCCGCCTTGTCAACCCCGGACCGGTATCTGATCCTGGCGGGGAACCGTTTGTTCGAGTAGGCGACGGACTCCTCCCGGTCCCAGACGAGGGCGGCGGGCTTCCTGAGTTTGACGGCGGCTAGGGCGGCCTTGGCGCTGACTAGGGGCCCCATGTCGTCCTTCCCCCCGAAGGCGCCCCCGGTTAGGGCTTGGATGATGCGGACCTGGTTCAGCTCCCACCCGAGGACGTGCGCGACTTTCTCCCTGATGAGGAAGGGGCTCTGCCCGTTGGCAATTACCGTGACCTTGCCGGCTCCCTCCGGTATGGCGTAGGCCGCTTCGGGCTCGATGTACATATGGTCTTGGTAGGGGGACCAGTAGGTCTCCTCAATTTCGACGTCTGCATCCTCGAATCCCTTCTCGGCGTCGCCTTTCCTGATCCTGGTCGTGACCGCTATGTTTCCTCCTTTATGGATTGGGACGGCGTCTCCCGCCTGGGCGGCGTCTATGTCGAGGTAGGCCGGAAGCTCGTCGTATTCGACCACAACCCTGTCGAGGGCCTCGTACGCGGCGTATTCGTCCTTGGCGCACACGAGGGCGATGGGATCCCCCACGAAGTGGACCTTCTCGTCGTTGAGGAAAGGCTGGTCCGGGAGGGCGTATCCTATCTGGTTGTCGCCCGGGACGTCCGCACCCGTGAAGACGCTTTCCACGCCGTGCACCTTCAGCGCCTCCGACGTGTCTATGCCCTTGATCAGCGCGTGGGGGACGGCGCTCCTGAGCACCTTGACCACCACTGTGCCCTTGGGGATGTAGTCGGAGGTGAACTTGGCCCTGCCAAGAACCTTGTCGAGGGCGTCGGTTCTGGTGACGCTGCGGCCGACTACCAGGTAGTCCTCCCTCCGAAGCAGGTCCTCGAGGATCTTGTCGTACTCCATGGTTGAGCTCCACCCGATAAGAGATGGTGTCCAAGCATTAATTATTTAGGTTGAAAGTTCACGCCCCAGGACCCGTCGGATGTACCGCCAGATGCTGTTGGCGTCTCCGGGTTCGAATTCCCTGACCTCTCTGGCCCTCAGCAGGACCAGCTTCTTGACGGCGTCCACCGTGTCGGTCCGACATGCGAACACCGTAACGCCCCCCGGAGTTAGGCTCTCTGCGACACGAACCGCCCCCGAGTAGAAGCCTAGGCCCGCCCTCTCAAGTCGCCCGAACTCGTCCACGAAGACGAGGGGAGTCGGACCTGTGGCCTCTGCGCTGTGTAATAGGATCAGGTTGGCGCGCTTGAAGCCGGGAACGGAGAAGGCGTATTTTAGGTTGCCGTGGCGGAACCACTCTGGGCCCTCCACCAAGCCCTTGAGCCTGACGAGGGGGAAGGCCTCGCCGGAAAATATGTCCAGGCAGTCGTATCCAATTTGTTTTCCGTCGGTGAAGACCGCGGGGCTGATGACTCCTCTCGGGGAGCTCCCTTCCGCCTGGGCCCTCTCCGCGAGGTCCCGACAGGTCTTGGTCTTCCCGATGCCTATGGGCCCATGGACTATTGCGCAGGACATCCACCCGATCCCTGGGGGGAGGGTGTTTTAATGGGTTTGGGGGCCGATTAGTTGTGGGTGATGGTTCTCAGAGCTTCATCGGGTTCAGGGCGCCCTCGATGCGGTCCATCCCGTTCATGTACTTCCTGAGGGCCTCGGGGAGCACGACGCTCCCGTCCTCCTGCTGGTGCTGCTCGATGAGCGCCAGCATGGTGCGGCTCGTCGCAAGCGCCGTGTTGTTCAGTGTGTGGACGAACCCTGCGGGGGTCTGTCCCTCCTTCATCCTGTACCTGATGTTCAGCCGCCGGGCCTGGTAGTCGGTGCAGTTGCTGTTGCTCCCGACCTCCCGGTACTCCCCGTCGGCCATCCAGATCTCCACGTCGTACTTCTTCGCGGCGAAACTGCCGATGTCCCCGGTGCAGACGTTTACCACCCGGTAGTGGAGGCCCAGCCCCTGGTAGAGCTCCTCGCAGTTCTGCTGGAGCTCCTCGTGGAGGTCCCAGCTCTGCTCGGGGAGGCTGAATATGAATTGCTCCACCTTGTTGAACTGGTGCACCCTGAACATCCCTTTGGTGTATCGGCCGTGGGTGCCGATCTCCTTCCTGAAGCAGGGGCTCACGCCGACGAGTTTGATGGGTAGGTCCTCGGCGTTGATGATCTCGTCCATGAACATGGCCCCCATGGCGTGCTCGCTGGTCGCGACGAGGTAGAGGTCCTCATCCTCC
>JAUVHT010000128.1 GCA_030593155.1 Candidatus Bathyarchaeota archaeon | reverse complement strand
CAACCTCAGGCTCCTGGCGATGGGCATGGAGAACCGAGCCCCCACACCATCAGAACTTGACGCGATGAGGGGGCTCCTAGCGGACTCCATGCGAGAGGGAGCCTTCGGCCTGAGCACGGGCCTCATATACCCGCCGTGCGTATACGCCGACGCCAGAGAGCTCTCGGAGTTGTGCAAGGTGGCTTCATCGTACGGGGGTGTCTTCGTCGTCCACATGAGGAACGAGGGAGACAGGCTCCTGGAATCCATAGATGAGGTCGTGGCAATAGGGCGGGAGGCGAACATCCATGTCCACATCAGCCATTTCAAAGCGAGCGGCGAACGGAACTGGGGCAAGGTAAAAAAAGCCTTGAAGAAGCTTGAGAGTGCCCGATCGGCAGGCGTCGAAGTCACCGTTGACCAATACCCCTACATCGCCGGAAGCACATTCCTCAGCAGCCTCCTACCCGTCTGGACATACGAGGGGGGCACAGACCGGATGCTGGAGAGACTCCAAGACAAGGCCATGAGAATCAAGATCGCGGAGGAGATGACAGAGAAGGGGAGGGGACAGGACTGGGGTTGGAGCAACGTCCTCGTAACGTCGGTGAAGACCGAGAGAAACCGACCCTTCGAAGGGGAGAACCTGGAGGAGATCGCGAATAAGAGAGGGCAACCCCCCTTGGAGGCCCTCTTCGACATCATCCTGGAAGAAGAGAACGCCGCCACCATGGTCAACTTCAGCATGTCCGAGGAAGACGTCCGAACGGTCATGCGTAGCCCCCTCCAGATGGTCTGCACCGACGGCATCGTCCTGGGGAAGCCCCACCCCAGGGCCTACGGGAGCTTCCCCCGGGTCCTCGGAAGATACGTCAGGGAGGGGGTCCTCAGGCTGGAGCAGGCCGTTAGGAAGATGACTTCCCTCCCCGCCCAGAGCTTCGGCCTCTACGACCGGGGGCTGCTGAGGCCCGGGATGGGGGCTGACATCACCATCTTCAACCCTGACACGATACTGGACACGGCCACGTACAGGGACTCGATCAGGTTCCCGGATGGCATCGAACACGTGTTAGTCAACGGGAAGATCACAGTATACAACGGTGAACATACCAAGACAAGGGCGGGAATGGTCCTCAGAAATAACAACCTCATCGAATGAACAACACGTCTCGTGAGCCACTCTATCCTTCTTTCCTATTCTAGGTTAGACACCAAGACTGGGAGTTTGTCGACAAGTATAGAATTATAAGTGTCATTTCGGATTTATCGGGGGAGCGTACAAAGAATGCAGAACGCGATCGAGGCGAAGGGTCTGGTCAAGAACTTCGGCAACATCATGGCCCTGAATGGAGCCAGCTTCGCCGTGAGGGACAGGGAGATCTTCGGCCTCATCGGCCCGAACGGGGCGGGGAAGACCACCACCCTCCGGATCCTCAGCACCCTCATCAGGCCGACCTCGGGGACCGCGGAGGTCTTCGGCCACGACGTCATCCGGGATCAAGAGGAGGTGAGGGAGATAATCAGCTATCTACCTGAGGAGGCAGGGGCATACCTGAACCTATCCGGATACGAGTACCTCAGGTTCATGGCGGGGTTCTACGCCGATGATGAGACCGGGATCGAGGACATCCTCAAGGAGGGAGAGCTGATCTCCGGCCTGGAAGAGAGACTCGACGACCGGGTGAAGGGCTACAGCAAGGGCATGAAGCGGAGGCTGCTGCTGGGAAGGGCCCTCATGATGAGGCCCAGACTCGCCATCCTCGACGAGCCGACGTCGGGCCTCGACGTCGTCCACGCCTACCACGTCAGGGGGATGATCAAAGACTACGCGGACAAGAGGGGAGTCACGGTCCTCATTTCCAGTCACAACATGCTGGAGGTGGAGTACCTGTGTCACAGGGTGGCCCTCATCGACGAGGGCGTGATCATCGTCCAAGGGAGGCCAGATGATTTGAAGGAGAAGTATGGCGCTGAGAACCTCGAGCAGGTGTTCATGGAGGCGACCAGGCGTGGGTAGCCTACAGAGCCTCGTCGTGAAGGAGATCAAGGAGCTCGTAAGGGACCCCAAGATCCTCATCGGGGTCATCCTGATGCCCCTGATCATGTTCCCGATCATGGGTCAAGCCATAAGCATCTCCCAGAAATCGGTCATGCAGGCCATGATAACCGCATCCTTCGCCATATACGACGAGGACCAGGGTCAGGAGGCCGCCGAACTTAAGAACTATCTCTACCGGAACAACACGGTCATCGCAGTTGAAGCCGACTCTCTCGAAGATGCCCTGATAGATTTCCAGGAGACGAACGCGACGGCGCTCCTCTACATCCGTGAAGGCTACTCTGAGAACGTCTCCGACGGCTTGAAGGGGGATCTAAAGATCTACGCGAACCTCAAGACCCTGACGATTGCGGAGACCAGCAGCTCCGACTCCCTCTCCAGCCTCGTCAATATCTACTCGTACTATTCGTCCATCAGCAGAATCCGGAACCTGTTGGAAGGCATCGGGGAGGAGGGGGACCCCTACATAGTCCGCAATCCACTGTCAATCTCGTACGCCTCGATAATCAAGGGCAACGTGCTGGAGATAGCCCCCGGCGCGATAGTCCAGCTTATAATGACCCAGAGCGTCATGCTGCCCCTCATGGTCATGGTGATGCTCATGTTCGCCATCCAGATGGCGGCGACCAGCATCGCCATCGAGAAGGAGCAGAAAACCCTGGAGACGCTGATGACCCTCCCCGTGAGCCGGATGACCATCCTGAGCGGGAAGCTGGCGGGCTCCATCGTCGTCGCCATCGGGGGGGCGATCGCGTACATGATCGGATTCAGCTACTACATGACCTCCGCGTTCAGCTTCGTCCCGGAGATGACCAGCATGTCCACGGGGGACGTGGGCCTCGGCCTCGAACCCATTGGCATGATACTCCTCGGGGTCAACATCTTCGTCACCCTGGTCTCGGGCCTCGCCCTGGCGATATCCCTGGCCACCTTCACGGACAACGTGAGGAGCGCCCAGAGCCTCACGGGCTTCCTCACGATCCCGGTCCTCATCCCCGTGATCGTCCTCATGTTCACCGATCTCTCGATGCTCCCTCCGACCATCCAGTGGATACTGCTGGCCATACCCTACACCCACAGCATCATCGCCTCAAAGGCCGCCTTCATGGGCAACTACGTCGCCGTCATCCAGAGCATCGGCTACATCACCGCATTCACCATAGTCGTACTGTACATCGCCGCCAGGATCTTCTCAACCGAGAGGATAATCACAGCCAGGTTCACGACGTTCAGCCTCAAGAACCTCCTCCGGAAGATCAAGAACGAATGACACCTGTTGGATGCCTTTTAAACATCCGCCGCCACTTCATTCCGGAACCGACATG
>JAUVHT010000048.1 GCA_030593155.1 Candidatus Bathyarchaeota archaeon | reverse complement strand
TTAATGATATGCCTTTTTCGGAAAAATTACATTTTATATTCAGTTATTTTCGGAGAGAATTTAATGGGACCATCAATTTTTTCTCTCAGTTTTATATGATGGTATTTTATCAGTATTTTCCCCTGCGCCATCATGTTAAGGTGATAGGCATCTTTCCCGAAAACATCGTTCAGCTTATCTATGAATCCATCTGCATCAATTGGTATTTTTTTTCCATGGATTCGATCCCTAGGATATCTTCTACAATTTTTGAGACATCTATGCCAAAGACCGGTTTCAAGAGAGATTGAAAATGACCCTTGCGATAGGGGTTTTTTCTTGAAAGAATGGGGAATTCGTAACAAATACTGTGTCAGGGATAAAATATTATCGAGCTCCTACTACTGAATTGCCTTTCCGAGTTCCTCTATGACCTTGTCCCGACCCATGGTGGAAACGAAAGGTCCGAACCTCGGACCCCGAGACTGTCCGAGAAGTATCCTGTAGAGCAGCTGGAAGAGGTCTCTGGGACGGATGTCCTGGGCTCGCGCTACTTCGAATACAGAACTCTGATAACCATCTTCGTCAGAGGTTCTATTAAGGGAGGATATGAGGGATCTCACGGCGGCTTTTTCTTTGCTCGACAGCGTCATCTTCCGGATCTCCGGCTCGCCGAAGTCCTCGATCCAATTAACCGCAAAAATGATCCTCTTTTCGAGTCCTCTATCCCCCTCATTGAGGCTTCCGTAAGCTTCCAGCTTCTCCCTGATGAACTCGGCCCGAATGCCTCTGGGTGCAACCTTCGCGAGGTTCAGCATGAGGTTATATGCGATGTGGGTGTCAGGCTCCTCGGGGGGCTTCAACATCCAACAATACTCGTAGAGGCCCTTCAGCTTGGCCTCCTCCATCTTGTCCTTGATCTTCCTCTTGCCGAAGTAGACGCTCTCGAGCTCGTCCAGCTCGTCCATGTGAGGTTGTATCTCATCGACCGAGCCGCTCTTCGTCCCAACGAACCTCTTCAGGATCAGTAGGTTAAGAGACTGGGGGGAGCCGTACCTGTACCACACCTGGGGCGTGAAGACGTTGCCCGCGGACTTTGATATCTTCTTGCCGCCCCGGTCTAGGAACATCTCGTATTGAACGTGCATCGGGGGCTCCCAGCCGAGTATCTCCCGGCAGATCCTATCGTTCACCCTCACGGAGTCGGCGATGTCCTTCCCGTAAGCTTCGAACCTTATGTCGAGCGCCCGCCACCTGGCTGAGAACTCAACCTTCCAGCTCAGTTTCCCCTTGCCTGCGAGCACGTCGACCTCGCCTTCGTGGCCGCACCCCTCCAGCCACCTACCCTTGACCTCCATGCCATCGCAGCGGTACATCACCTTGTGCTCCTCGGGGAGGTACCCGTAGGCGTTGGTTGTGTAGATGCGGCCGCAGCTCTCGCAGACTGCAAAATACGGAAGAGTGTCCGTGTATTTCTCCTGGCCCAGCTCCTCTTTGATTATCTCGCCTACCTTTCCGGCGTTCTCCATGATGGCGAGGATCTCGTCGTTCAGTACGCCCTCCTGGTAGACCTCGGTGCCGGATCTGAAGTTGTAGTCAGCCCCGCTGGTCTCCACCGTTTCCAAGAGGAGGGATGTGATGTGGGCGCCGAAGCTGTCGTGGCAATCCCCCAGCACATCGGGGATCGATGAGACAGGGTATCCGAGCCATTTCTCCATCTCATCGGGCAGTCCTGCTGGGACCTTCCTGAGGCCGTCTTTGTCGTCCGAGTAGGCGATGAGCTCGGCGTCGTACCCTTGGACCCTCACACCGTTGGCCACTGCGTGGTTCCTCAGGACGTCCGCCAGGCTTCCTATGTGGGGGATACCGGAGGCGCCGAGGCCGCTCTCGGTCCTGATGAGATCGAGACTTCTGCCGAGCTTCTTTTCCCTTTCAATCAGTTCGGAAGCCGCTTTATCGTACCATGTGCCTCGGCCTATGATATCTGGGGAAATATGGCTCCTACTCAATATTTAGACCCCGTTTATTCACCCTTGGGATGTGCAAAGACCTGTAAATATCTTCCTCTTGCGTGGCTCAGCGTCGCCTTTGAATCTCAATCACTTTCATCTCTGTTTTTTTCAGGCCAAATAACCATTGTATATGTCGTCTATGATGTCGTTTATTCTCTACGTGGGGTACTCGAAGATTGGATCGGTCGTCAGGCTTAAACACTGCAACCTCCCTATCTCTTCGAGCACATGGACGAGGCAAGTGAGAGAAAGCCGACACCCGTTATCACGTATCTCCTTATGGCGTTAATGGTGTTCCTCCAAGTCTACTTGAGTCTACTCCCCTCGGCCAGGGCCCTTTACATCTTTGAGGCTTATTCTCTGATGCCTGTTCGACTCTTAGACGGCGTTTTCCTGGATAGCGTTGTGTCCTACATCTTCATGCATGGTAACTGGGTCCATCTCTCCGTGAATGTAATAGCCTTGATAGGCGCCGGGATAATCGTCGAGAGGGACATCGGCCATCTGAGATTTCTCATTCTTTTCATAGTATCAGGCGTATTAGCAGGTATAGCGCATTGCTACCTCAACCCCCTGTCGAGTGTTCCCCTCATAGGTTCCTCGGGGGCCATCTTCGGCATTATTGCAGTCTTGTTTCTCTTCATGCCCTTCAAGTTGACCTACGCTTTGGTCGTCCCCCTTCCCTCCGTCGTTGTGGGTCTGATACTGGTCCTTGTTGAATCGTCTGCGATATGGATAGCCAACGACATCGCAATCGCCCACGACGCCCACATCGTGGGATTCCTCACAGGGTGCATCTACGCCTTCATCACGGACAAAAGGAGAGCGCTAAAAGGGCTCATCGTGGCTGCCGCAATCCTCGTTTTGATGTATTTTATTAGCCTCTATTACGGCGTTCCTCTAGACACCTTCAAGGGATGACAATAGAATTGGGAGAGCCCCCAGGTTATCAATTATATAGTCTGCTCCAGCCTCCTCGAGGGATTCACGCCTCGTGAAAAATGATGGCACTGCGATGGCTAAGACGTTGGAGGATTTTGCAGCCTGGACGTCCTTAACGCTGTCACCGACGACCACACCCCGTTCTGGTTTCACACCCATCTCTTCGAAACACTTCAAGATCTGATCTGGGTGGGGCTTCATTTTGAGATCTGGTCGACGACCCACCACGGAGGAGAAATACCCTCGAATCTCTCTTGCCTCGAGAATCCACTCCGCCACGGCCTGGGAGTTCGAGGTGGCGACTCCCATTCTTATCCTTTGATCAGCGATCCATCCGAGCGTCGAAGAACATCCAGGCAAGAGATGGGAGTTCAGTGCGCCTTCCCACTCGCATGACTCGATGGCCTGGTAGGCTTCCTCTTGAATCCGTTCTACCTCGGCGTCATCCATCCCGAGGGCGTTCTCTTCCCTGACCAGGTTGAGCATGTTGAAAAGGCCCTTCTCACTGAAGCGGTTGATCAACTTTTCGGGGCAGCCACACGTCAAGTATGCGTCCATAGCCTTGATGTGGGCTTTTTTCCAGTCGACGAAACCCCCGAGATTGATCAGGGTGGCATCCAGATCGAATACGACGCCTTTGACCTTCATTGAATCCTCTCATCCCGATTGATGGTTTTCCGATGCTGCCTCCTCGCTTACTAGCCTCAGCGAGTTTAGAATCTATCGATTTATTTTTTTTGGGATTTGAACATGGTCAAGCTACAGTGGCCACATGTGTACCTGTCGCCGTGGTCCGCCATGAAGTAGCCCCTCCCGCATCGGTTACAGAAGGGCCGCTTCCTCTCCAGCTTCCCGTCCTTCATCTCGTACTGCTCATGGATCTTCTTGACTGGCATAAACTACTCCTCCGGTTCGGGCTCTCTCTCAGGAGTCTTGTTCCTCGCGATTATGTGCTCTGGCTCGACCCGCATGGCTGCTTCGACGCTGTCGTAGACGTGAGCGAGCCCCACTGTCTTGTGTGTCCCCGTGTGCGTATCAAGGCGTTTAACCCATACGTTGTCCAGATCGGTCTTCAGCAATACTGCGATCTCCCTCCGGACCTCAGACCTGCGGGGGGTCGCAGGCTCCTGGATCTCGAAGGTCACTTCCATCCGGCTTAGTAGGGGGTTCTTTTTAGTCGTCTTTAGCTCCGTCTTCAGTTCAGCTCTCCTCCATCCGGGCTAAGAAGTCGTCGGTCCACCCTTTCACCTCCTCCGTTACCTCGATAACGACCATCCCCTCCCGGGGTTGACCGTACACTATCACCGATCCCAGAGGCGTCAGGGAGATGAGAGGCAGTACCAGGAGGTCTTCCTCGCCCTCAACGATTACAGACGCCTGGCTTTTAAGGGTTACCGCCTCCTCTAGTGCCTCCCATGCCTCGGCGTCGATGGTCCCCTGCGCGTTCTTCGTTTTGATGATCTGCCTCGAACCGTGATCGAGGGGGTCCACCGTGATCCTCATGATCCTGTGATCCACGACCACGATATCCGGTTCCAAACTTGATGCGAGTATGCTCTCAGAAGTGAAATCTCCCACGACTGCGAAGAGGGGGGTCTCTCTGTCTTCGAGAAATTCTACAAGCCGTTGAACCGTCTCGGCAGGGGGGCCTCGGAAGAGGTGGCCCAGAGGCGTCTTCAGCTCCGCCCTCATGGCCACCGGGAGGACCCTGGTGATCCTCCTTTGCCTCATCGGTCGGCAGCCCCTATCTGATCTTGAGGGCGTAGCGGCCCTCATCTTTTATCTCCATTTTCTGGGCGAGTTGCGAGCCCTCCGGCTTCAGGACGACGAGGAGCCCCGAGTAGTCGTCGCTTAGATCTGTGCCCCTGCACAAGGGGCACGAGGGCTCCTCGATGATGATCTTGCACTTCCTGCAGGCTCTGCTCAATTCGCCCCCTCCTTCTCCCCCTCTTCAGGGGGTTGGAGTTCCCTGTTCTCGGCTTCGATCCAATCTAGCTTCCCCAAGAAGGGCTGCCGGGCTGTGACCCCAATCTTTCCGGAGCTTCTTCCCCGGGGGAAAGAGACGGCGACTATCCTGACCCTGAAGAGGTCTCCTCTCTGTATCGTCCGGCCGCTCTCCCTTCCCAGCAGGACCCCCTGCTTCTCGTCGTAAGAGATGAAGTCATCCATGAGCTGAGAGACGTGGAGAAGAGCGTCCACCGGGCCTATCCGGAGGAACGTTCCAAAGTCCGCAACCTCCACGACCTCTCCCTCGATCACTTCCTGTAGCTCGGGGGAGAACGTCAGTATCGAGAAAGTGACGGGGTGATGGGTGCCGCCGTCCCCCGGAAGTATCCGGCCTATGGGATTGACTTCGAGGCCGATGACGCTTATGACGTATCCGAGGGATTCATCCACCAGCCCCTCGTATTTCATCTTCAACTCCTCGAAGGCCGCGTCCTCCAGGGGCTGACCGAACCTCGTGGGGTCTATACGGATCGTGTCCCTCATGGTTATCTTGTTGAACATGCGTGGGCTCGCCTCATTTGACGTGGAACCATGGATAAAAGCCTTTTTTAATGAGAGTTTTCACGGAAATTAGTCCGCGATCGACTTTTACCCTTGACCTAAACAAGACCCCACAGACTTAATTAAAAAGATTCCCTATTCTTCACAAGCTCCTCGTGAAAGACTCTGTCTTCTCTATTCTATCCCCCTGTACCCCCCTTTGCGCTACGATCTATCCCGTTCTGGGTACTCAATGGTACAGTATCTTATCGACTAGCCACTTCTAATTTGCATTCGATGATGAGGAGATCCCGAATGCGAGAATAAGAAACTTATAATTCGATCAAGGTCTCGAAGGAGTGCTTGCTGATACAGTCTTTCAGATAATTTTTCCACTCGTCGCCAACCGTAACAAGGACATAGATGCCGGCGATGTCGGCCCTCTGGTTCGCAACCATGTCCACAAGGGCCTTGACTGTCTCGCCGGTGCGGACGACGTCGTCGATGATGAGGATGCTGTCCCGCTTCCTGATGGATGACTTGGGCAAGTACAGGCTCTGTCTGATGGCGGAGCCCTTGGGGATGTAAGTCTCCTCTATGAAGTCGTTGATTCCGACCTCCTTCCTGCCCTTGGCCACGAGGAGGTTGACATCGAGTAGGTTCGCGACGAGAGTGGCCACCGGGATGCCGTCCACGGCGGCCGTGAGGATCTTGGTCACCCTGCGGCCTGCGAACTTTTCAAGGGCGTAGTTGGACATAATCTTGAGCCAGGTGATCTCCGACACCAGAGGGGTGTTGTCGAAGTAGCCTTCCTCGTCGAAGCTGATACGCTTCTTCAGCGCATCCTTGATGTTGGTGATCTCCATGAGCTTGTCGTATAGACCCTGGGCCCGGCTGAAACTAGGGAGGACGTGACCCCTCATGTAACGGCTGAGGATGGGAGGGCTCAAACCGAGGATCTCCGAGAGCTCTTGGTATGTGTGGCTCTCGCTGGCGACTTTGAGGAGGTCTGTGATCATCATCCTGTACTTCAATTCCCTGACTCTGGTTTCCACGTCCTTTTACCCCCGTTCATGTCCTT
>JAUVHT010000119.1 GCA_030593155.1 Candidatus Bathyarchaeota archaeon | reverse complement strand
TCTCCGTGTAGACGATGTAGACCTGGGCGTTGGCCTGGTAGTCGAAGCCGATGAGCAGCCCCTTGTAGTCCTGGAGGCTCTCCACGTCGAGGCGGTGGCTCTCAGCGTGCTCCTCCAGGGCGTCGGAGATCTTCTTCCTTGCCCTGTTGAGCACCCGGGAGACGTAGGCGGGGCTCATGTTCTCCTCCCGCCGTTCCTCCGATATTGTGCCCGTGGACTTCCCCTTCTGGAACTCGTTCCAGACGATGGCTTCCTGGGTCGATAGCAGCCCCATTTTGGTTCCTCTCGTATCAATGCCCTGCCCGTGTGGGGCGCAGGCATATTTTACACTGATATCAGGTAAAGATTTACATATAAACATTTCTATTTTACAGAAGAAATAGGTAAAGATTTACACAGACACCTCAGCTCGACAGATCCCCGAATACGCTCCTCATGTTACTCCTGTACTCCTGGAAGGCAGCCCTCCCATCCTCCGTAAGGTGGAGCCTGGTGTTGGGCTTCTTACCGACGAACTCCTTCTCCACATCAATATAGCCCGCCGCCTCCAGCCTGCTCATGTGGGACGAGAGGTTTCCGAAGGTCATCCCCGTCTGGCGCATCAGAAACAAAAAGTCGGCGCTCTCCACCACGTAGAGGTGGGCCATGATCAGCAGCCTGGCGGGCTCGTGGATCAGCTTGTCAAATTTCTTCACGGGTGGAAGGCCGTCTCTCCCGGGTTCACTCGCCGGCATCGGCTTCGTCCCCCTTGTGAAGAGGATACTTCCGCTTGAACCGGTAGAGCATGTACCCCCCGTAGCCGAAGAGCACCGCCCCGAGAGGGATGTTAACGGCCGCTATCCCCTGCCAGAAGTCCCAGCCCGAGGGCAAGATGAGGCTGCCCGCGACATTCAACGCGAGGGTGAGCGCCCCGTAGGCTGTGAACCGATCCAGATCGTTAAAGTACCCTATCGCATACAGAGCGAGGCCGAGAGCGACTCCCACTATTATCATGCCGTATTCGGCTATCCCATCGAGCCACAGGGGTCTCTGGCCCCCGCTGAGCTGGGTGAAGGCGATCAGGCCCAGGGTGATGAGGAATGTGGTCGCGGTGAGTGATATTGTGATGAGCTTTCTCTGCCTCGATCTCCTCCCTTCACGGAATTTGACGTAGCCGATCCTGGGGATGGTGATCGTCTTCTTCGAATTTGCCCACATGGTTGACGCAATGATGATGAATATATAGAACGGGATGTCCACCTCCGCCAGGACGTATATCCCGTGGACCACCATCATCACGCCTATGAGTATGTCGAGGAGCCCGTCCTCGTGATAAGATGTGTAGGCCCTCCTCTCGATCTCCTTGAGGTCTATGGGGTCCAACTTACTCTGCCTCCCCTGTATGGATGTCTGCATCTGTCATAGCTACTACGGGGTTCCTCCGCATGAAGGTCAGCAGCCGGACCAGCCCCGCGAGGAGGAAGAATCCCGCCAGGGACAGCAGGTAGAGCTGTATGATGTGCTTGGAGGACTCGAACCCGTAAAAGGTGAAAAAGCCTCCAGCTACGAGAGTCACGAACGAGTATAGGTATGCAACGGGATCCCCCGACTTGCCATGAAGGTATATCATGCCTCCGAGGAAGATAGCGCCGAACGCTAGGGGCACCCACCTGTAAGCATCGAAGCTCTCCAGGTTACCCCCGTAGAAGACGGCGGCGACGATCGATACCACGGCAATCACAGCTAGGACGTAGCCCAAGATGCCCCAGCCGAGGCTCTTTCCGTCTTCTTCCTTGAGCTCCACGTAGCCTATCCTTGGGTACGTGAATCTTGCCTTGAGGGCCTCTATCACTCTGTTCCCGTATATCGGGACGAAGGCTAGGAACACGGTGAAGTAGCTCCTCGCCCAGGTGCCCGCCATGAAGAAGAGGAGGATCCCCAACAGCAGCTCCATTATGCCGTCGCTGTTGGCCTCTCTCCACATCTTGCGCTCGATCTCGTCGAGGGCTATCTTTTCGTCCATCTGCCTCAAGGCCATGTAAAGTACTTTGCCCTATTTAAACACTTTGCAGCACAAAGTATGTTTTCTAATCGTCAATTATTGCAGTCGTTTTCTCTGGAACTAGGTTTAAAAATCGACAGCCAATAGAACAATTGGCTCAATGAATTTCACCGAATGCATAAGAGACAGGATCAATCAGGACGGAGGCCTCGCATCAGGAATCCACTCACTGATCGTGTTCAACTCGTATGTAAGGGGCGACTTCGTCGAGGGAGTCAGCGACCTCGACTTCTTCGCCGTCCTCACAGGAGACCCCGAGGAAATCATGCCCAGGCTGACTCCTATAGTGGAGGAGTGCACGTCGGGAATCGAAAAGGTCCTCCTCGACCTCCCCTGGAGCCGTCTCAGCGAGATCGATGACCCCCTGAACAAGGGGTTCCCCTTCAAGTTCCTCACCATCTACCAGGAAGATTTCCTCGAGAACCACGTCGTCGTCTACGGGAAGGGGATAAAGGACGTCCTGCCCCGTTATGACATGAATGAACTCTTCAGGTGGAGGGCGGAGCGACTCCTTAACGCCCCTGAGAGGTTCAAAGATGACCCCAAAATGCTCAGGATTACTGCGGGAGAGGCAATAAGGCTCATGGCTCTCATGTATGGTTCTAAGAGCATCGGTAAGAGCGATATCCGCGCCACACTAGAGGCAATCGGGGACGAGGAGGCCCAGGAGATCTTCGAGGCCTACCTGGATGGAAGGAACTTGGAGCGCTCGAATGAGTACTGGGCGGAGTTCATCACGTCTAGGGTCAGAAAGTACCTGGAAGAATGAGTCGGTTCTCCGAGGGTTCCTCGCTTCCTAGGATTTCTCTTCTACCACCCTCGGGATGATGACGCTTATGATCAGCGTCATGAAGGAGAAGAGGGCCATGATCCAGAACACGACCTCAAGGCTGAAGTTGTCCGCAAGGTAGCCGGCCAACGTACTGGAGACGGAGCCGAGGCCGAAGGCGAAGAAGAACATGACGCCGTAGGCCATCCCCATGAGATCAGGAGGCGTTATGCTGCCGAGGAGGGAGGTCATCGTCGGCTGGTGTCCAAAGTAGAAAAACCCGTAAAGAAGTATGAAGCCGACCACCCCCACGCTGCCCCTGGGCAACAGCAGCAGGATGAGCATGCTGGCTACCATGCCCGCCGATGCGACGATTAGGAACCTGCTCGAAGAATATCTGTCAGAGGCCCAGCCCCCCACCAGCTGGCCCCCCACGCCGATCATCAGGAGCACTGAGTTGGACAATGCGGCCATCTGCCCCGTATAGCCCCTCGCCGCTGTGAGGATGGTGGGGAATAATAGCTCGTCCCCCCTCTTGAAGAGGCCTTTGTTGAGGTTATAGAAGATGAGGATCCAGAGGCCCGGGACCCTGAGGATCTGGACGAGCGGAGTTCTCTCCGAGGTTGCTGCTACTTGAACTGAGGGAATCCATCGCATCATGAGGCTCGTGGCCATGGAGACTACACCGAAGAAGACAAAGGCGAGCCTCCAGTGAAACGCCGAGCCTATCATGTATGCGATGATGGGGGTCAGCATCTGGCCGACGCTCCCCGCCGCCC
>JAUVHT010000134.1 GCA_030593155.1 Candidatus Bathyarchaeota archaeon | reverse complement strand
GTGGGGGGCGGCGTCAAGGCCTGGGACACCTTCGTCTCCCGGGATGAGTACGAGGCCCTCCGGATGAAGGTCATCCTGGAGGGGGCGGTCAGGCGGACCCTGAGGCGCTTCAGGAGGAGGAGCGGGAACCTCGGATGGCTCGAGACCACGCTGAGGACCCGGAGGGACGCTCAGGGGAACCTCGTCGGCTTGGAGGGCATCTTCAGGGACATATCCGAAAGGATCCGCTACCAAGAGATGCTGGAGGCTCTGTACTGCCTGTGGGCTGACCTCGGGGAGGTGGAGACCGTGGAGGAGGCGGGGGAGCTCACCTTGGAGTTCCTGAGGGCCATGCTCCGGATTGACCGGGGTACGTTCTCCATCGTAGAGGGCGAGGTGATAAAGCCTGTGGGGGACGGAGACGCCGAAGGGATGCACGGAGAGTACCCCCTCAAAGGCCACAGCATAGCTTCCAAGGCGGTCCGCACCGGGGAGGCGCAGCTCGTGCCCGACGACGGTGAGGACCTGGACTGGAGCCCCATCTCACACGTGGACGGCGGACAGATCCAGTCAGAGCTCGCGGTCCCGGTGAAGATGGTGAACGGCATCGTCGGGGTCATCCACATCGCGAGGACCAATCCCGTCCCCTTCACGAACGAGGATCAGAAGCTCGTGGAGATCATAGCCGAGAGGGTCGCCCTTGCGTTGGAGAGGATCGTCCGCTCCAAGATCAGCAAGTCGGATATGAGCCTTAAAGACTTTTTATGATCGCCCACGGGGGGTGAAGCGCCCTGAAAGGCAGCCTTTCCCGAACGAGTTGTAATAAAAAAGGAGGCTAGGCCTCGACCCTGAGGGTGACCAGGACCTCCTCGGCCGCACCCACGCCTGCGCCCGGCTCCATCTCGTATCCCAGCTCCATGAGGGACATCTCCAGGGCGGACATGGTGGCGACGATGTCGTTGCTGGTCGCGTTGCCCATGTGGCCGACCCGGACCGTCTTCCCGCCCAGCTTACCGAGGCCCCCGGCGATGATTACGCCGTACTTGATCCTCATCAGGCCCCGCATGTCAGAGTCGCTGACGCTCTCGGGGATCTTGGGCACCGAGAGGGTGTGGGCCTCGGATCCCTCGGCGGGGAACTGCTCCAGGTTCAGGGCTCCCAGTCCGGCCCTGAAGGCGTCGGATAGCACCTCGTGCCTCCTCCACCTGGCCTCCAGCCCCTCCTCGTGGATGATGCGTAGGGCCTCCATCATGCCCAGGACCATGCCTACCGCCGGGGTGGCGAAGTAGCCCCTGGGGTTGTCCATGATGGGCTTCCACCTCTTCAGGTTGGCGTAGTAGTCTGCGACGGGGGTCTTCCGGCTCTCCACAACGTTCCAAGCCTTCTCGTTGAGGCAGAACATGCTGATGCCCGGGGGCGCCCCGATGGCTTTCTGGCTCCCGGTGAGGCAGAAGTCGATGTTCCACTCGTCCATCTTGAGGGGCATACCGCCGACGCCGCAGACGCTGTCCACGATGTAGAGGGCGTCCGTGTCCTTGGCCAACTCTCCCACCTTGTCCACGGGGTTGGCGATTCCCGTGGAGGTGTCGACGTGTTCCACGGTGAAGGCCTTGTAGTCGCCTGAGGACAGCTTCTCCTCCACCCGCTTGAGGTCCAGGGCCTCCCCCCACTCGAACCTGAGGCGGTCCACGACGCCTCCGTGGGCCTCCACGATCTCCTCCCACTTCTCCCCGAAGAAGCCGTTCTCGACGCATAGGACCTTGTCCCCCTTCTCGACGAGGTTGGCGATGGCGGCCTCCATGCCAAGGGTCCCGCTCCCAGAGATCAGGAAGGGCGTGCCCTCGGTCACGAAGAGCTTCTTCTGGAGCTCCAGGGCCTCGGCGAATCCCTCCACGAACTCCGTGCTGACATGGCTGAGGACCGGCTTCGCGAGGACTCTGAGGACCCGGGGCGAGACCATGGTCGGCCCGGGGATCATCAAAAGTTCGCGTTCATTTCCCATAAAACGCACCAAACACATCATCCCCCCACCGTAAATAACGTTTTCCGCAAGCCTGGAACGGGATCTTTTCACAAGTTAAGACGCAACGGAACACTCACCAGTGAACGGGAGACGTCGAGAAGGCCACTCATTCCTGCGTGTGTATTAATATCTAGTATTGCTAAAGATCATCATTGACTGGCATGGGCGCGAACAACTCTGCCTCCGAGGCGCTGCTCAACCTACCCGTCGAAAGTAACATGAAAGTCGACCCGCCCACGACCTCACCCAAGGCCCCCATATCCGAGGTAGTGGACGCCATGATGGAGGAGGACGTCGGGGCCGTCATAGTGGTCGAGGACGACAAGCCGGTGGGGATAATCACCGAGAAGGACGTCCTGAGCCGGGTGGTCAAACTCGGGAAGGACTTCGAATCTACTCTAGCGGAGACCGTCATGTCAGGACCCCTTATCACCATCGAAGCCTGGCGCCCTATCAGCGAAGCTCTGGAGGTGCTGCGGGAGAGCAACATCAGAAGGCTCGTGGTCACAGACGGAATAGTCTTGGTCGGCCTCACCACGGAGAGGAGACTCCTGGAGATCGCCCACGAAAGGTACAAGGTATTCCACCACGAGAGGATCGGCAGGGCGTTGTCCGCCGAGGAGGTCAGGGTCAACGTCGCGTACGTCAGCACCTTCCCCCCGCGCGAGTGCGGCATAGCCACTTACACAAACGATCTCGTCAACGCTATATCCAGGCTGTACGTGACCGGGCCGTCATCCGTCGTGGCCATCAACGACAGGGGCGGCTACTATGACTACCCGGACTTGGTCAGGTTCCAGATCGACCGGGAGGAGGCCGAATCCTACGTCAGGGCGGCTGAGCACATCAACGGATCCGACGTCGACGTAGTGAACCTCCAGCACGAGTACGGCCTGTTCGGGGGGACCTGGGGGGAGCACGTCCTGACATTCCTCGAGGAGCTCCGGAAGCCGGTGGTCACCACGTTGCACACAGTGCTGCAGGAGCCCGTCCCGGACGCGAAGAGGGTCCTGGAGGGGGTCCTCCGGCACAGCGACTACGTCACCGTGATGGCGAAGGTGGGGATCGGGATACTGGAGCAGCTCTACGGCACCTTCGCCGACAAGGTCCGGTACATCCCCCACGGCTGCCCCAACGTGCCCTTCGTCGGCACCGAGCCGATCAAGAAGGGCCTCGGCCTGGAGGACAGGGT
>JAUVHT010000136.1 GCA_030593155.1 Candidatus Bathyarchaeota archaeon | reverse complement strand
AGAACTTGAGATGGGCTTCTCCTATTGGGGAGTCACTTAGGAGGTACACAGTATCTCCTTCTATCTCCATGTACTGCCAGAGATAGACGTTGATGTCTACGTTAAAGGTGACCCATTCGTCGACGTCGACCTCAGTCCCATAACCCATCCTGCTCGCGTTATAAGAATAAGGTAGAAAGTCAGACTCACCGATTGAGGGTAGGGTGACCTGGTTGCTCTCCTTCCAAGCCAGCATGGGAGTAATATACTCCTGCCTCTCGGCTCCCACAGGGAGGGCTCCCTCCTTGCTCACGATGAATGAAACGTGGACGACGAGGTCTCCGGAGAACTTGGTATTGAGAATAGGGTGCACGGTATCGCCTTCATCCAGGTCGAGGTTCAGGTTGTTGATGACAACGTGGAAATCGTAGATCTCCCCGTAGATCATCTGGGAGAAGACGGGCTCCGGATCGAATGAGACCTCGAGGCTGATCGACCCCTCGGGGACCTGCCCCTGGACCAGTGCGAACGCTATCCCCAGTGAGATGATCATAAGGAGGACTAGAAGTCGAGTCTTCATGATTCCACATTGAGTTTGCACCGAATATATGTTTTGATCAATTTTTACCATGAGTGAACACTTGATAATCAGACTCATATATATTCCATCAAAAATCAATTATTGTGTCATCACCGATTGAACTAAAAATGGACGATCTCGACCTGATCAGGGCCCTCCCCAAGGCGGAGCAGCACCTCCACATAGTGGGGGCGACCCGGCCAGAGACCCTCCTCTGGCTGGTGGAGGACGGCGACATCGACGCCCCGTACAGGACCCTGGAGGACGTGGAGAGGTTCTTCCAGTACAGGGACTTCGACCACTTCATCTCGGTCTACAGCGCCGTCATGAGCTCCATCGTCAACGAGGGCCAGTTCGAGCGCATCACCTACGAGATGCTCGAGGACGAGCACAGGTGCAACGTCCGCCACGTGGAGGCCAGCTTCTCCGCCCCCGACCACGTCCGCCTCGGCCTCGACTACGGCCTGATGCTGGACGCAATAAACCGGGGGATCAGGCGCGCCAACCGGGAGTTCGGGATCGAGTGCGTCCTCAGGATCGACCTCGTCAGGAACTACGGCCCCGAGACGGGGATGGAGGTGCTGGACTGGGTAGAGGGGAAGGGGGACAACATCGTCTCCGTGGACATCGGCGGCAGCGAGAGCTCTTTCCCTCCAGAGCTCTACGAGGCCGTGTACAGGAGAGCCAGGGACATGGGCTTCCACCTTGTCGCCCACGCCGGGGAGGCCGCTGGGCCTGAGAGCATCTGGGGAGCTGTGGAACATCTGGGGGTGGAGCGTGTGGGTCACGGAACAGCTGCAAGGAATGAGCCGAAGCTTATGGAGCACCTCGCGAGGAGGGGGATCACGGTCGAGGACTGCCCCGTGAGCAACGTGAGGACCGGGGCGATCACCTCCGTACGGGATCACCCCATCAGGGAGTTCCAGGTCCGGGGGATCAGGGTGACCGTGAACAGCGACGACCCCTCCATGTTCGGCACCGACATGAACAACGAGTACATCCAGCTCCACAGGGAGCTGGGATACACCGTCCCCGAGCTATTCCAGCTGAGCCTGAACGCCGTTGACTCCGCCTTCATCCCGGAAAAGGAGAAGGAGAGGCTGCGGGGAACATTCATCAGGGAGTATCAAAGCCTAGTAGGGGAGGCTGAAACCCTTAATTAGAACCGGTGGAACCTAAAATGGTACAGAGGTGTTCTGAACTCAAATCGAATAGCGAAAGGGGACACAAGTTCCCAAAGGACAGGCCCGTCCTCGTGACGTGCGGCCTCCCCTACGTAAACGGACCCTGCCACATCGCCCACCTGAGGACCTACGTCCCAGCGGACATCTTCGTCAGGTTCCTCAGGAAGATGGGGCAGGAGGTGGTGTTCTTCTGCGGCTCCGACACCCACGGCACCCCGATAACCGTTAAGGCCGAGGAGGAGGGAGTCACCCCCCAGGAGATCATGGAGAAATATCATCAGCACTTCCTCGACATCTTCCCCAGACTGGGGATCCACTTCACCAACTACGGTAGCACAGACCACCCCCTGAACCACAACAGGACCATCCAGATCGTGGATGCCCTCAAGGAGAACGGCTACGTCTACGCCAAGAATCTTAATCTCCCCTACTGCCCGACATGCGACCGCTTCCTCCCTGACAGGTACCAGAAGGGTATCTGCCCCCACTGCGGGGCCCAGGCCCGGGGCGACGAGTGCGACCAGGGCTGCGGCCGCTATCTGGAGCCCGGGGAGCTCATGGATCCAAGGTGCAGCATCTGCGGGACCAGGCCCGAGATGAGGGAGACCCGCCACTACTTCCTGAAGCTGACCGCTTTCGAGGACTTCCTCAGGGAGTACCTGTCCAGTATGGACGGCACGGACATCGCCAGGAACTACGCGCTCCAGTGGGTAGAGTCCGGCCTCAAGGACTGGAACATCACCCGGAGCCTCGACTGGGGCGTCAAGGTCCCCGGCGAGGAGGATCTGGTCTACTACGTCTGGGTGGATGCCCCCATCGGCTACATAGCCAGCACGGAGGAGTGGGCCGAGAGAACCGGCGGAGACTGGGAGTACTACTGGAAGGGCCCCGGATACCTCATCCACTTCATCGGCGGAGACATAGTCTACCACCACTGCCTATTCTGGCCCTCCATGTTGAAGGGCGCCGGATACGACATCCCCTACGCCGTTGTTGCCTCGGGCATGGTCAGAGTGGAAGGAAAGATATTCAGCAAGAGCCGGGGCTACGTCATCTGGGTGGAGGAGGACTACCTGGACAGGGGGCTGGACCCCGACGCCCTCAGGTACTACGTCGCCAGCTACACAGGCCACACCCGGGACCTAGACTTCAACTGGTCCACATACGGGGAGAAGGTGAACAAGGAGCTGGTGGGCACCCTGGGCAACTTCCTCTACAGGACGCTGCTCTTCGCCCACCGCAACTACGGCGCCATCCCCCATGGGGAGGTCGAGCCCGAGGTCAGGGCCGAGGTGGAGAAGGCGATCCAGACCATCAGGGACGGCGTCGACGAGTACCAATTCAAGAAGATCGCCGACGCCGTGTTGGCCCTCGCCGCCTACGGAAACCGCTACCTCCAGTCCAGGGAGCCCTGGAAGCTGAG
>JAUVHT010000028.1 GCA_030593155.1 Candidatus Bathyarchaeota archaeon | reverse complement strand
TCCGCGGTGACTTTTAGCGTCTGGCCTACTTCTAGCTCGTCGAGGCTCATGCGGGTTCGGAAGACGGGTTCTGGGCAGTAGAGGCCCGTGCAGTCCAGGGTCTTGTCGGGGTTTATGGGCGTCATCCTCACGTCTGGGTGTCTGAAGGGGAGAATATATTTCGTTCTCTTGACGGGGGCCTCATTGGCCGGTTCTGGCCCTCTGGGGCTCCGATTTAAGGGTATGCAGGTGTTTTCGTGGTGTGGCGGGGCTCGGGTTTCCGCTTTTCGTCTCGTGGTGGCCGCCTGTGGGTGTGTGCGCGTCGTTTGGGGTGGATTTCGTGGGGGAGGTGGGGGGTTTAGGGTATTATCTCCTTGAAGACTCTGAGGTGGTTTCCTCCCAGGATCTTTAGGATGTCGTCGTCTGCGTATTCTCTCTTGACGAGTTCCCGGGTTATGTTGGGCATCTTGGTGGCGTCTTCGAGGCCGGTGGGCGTCGAGCCGATTCCGTCGAAGTCTGAGCCCAGGCCTACGTGGTCTGGTCCGACCAGTTTGGTGATGTGGTCGATGTGGTCGACGAGGGTCTCCAGTGTGGCGTTCTCCTTGTCGACGAATGTGGGGGCGAAGTTCATTCCCATGACTCCTCCGTGGTCTGCGAGGGCTTTGATCATGTCGTCCGTGAGGTTTCTGGGGTGGTGGCAGATGTCCCTGCAGTTGGAGTGGGATGCGATGTAGGGGTCCTTTTTCTGGTCGGTGATGTCCCAGTAGCAGCTGTCGCTGATGTGGGAGACGTCGAGGACGATGCCCAGGCGGTCCATCTCTTGTATGACTTGTACTCCGAGGTCGGTGAGTTTTCCCCCGGTTCTGTCTGCGTTGAGGCCGTCTGCGAAGGGGGTGCGCCAGTTCCAGGTGAGGCTCAGCATCCTCACCCCCAGCCTGTGGAATATCCTGAGGGCGCCTAGGTCTCCCTGGAGGGGTTCCGCGCCCTCTATGGAGAGGAGGGCGGCGACTTTTCCGGCTTTGTGGGCTTCCAGGATCTCTCGGTGGCTGTGGGCGGGGATGATGCCGTCGTTGGCCTCGCATTCCCTGTTGTATACGTCGGTCATCTGGAGGGCTGTGAGGGTGGCGTCCGGCTGGTTCTCTCTTTTTCCCGTGTATATGGCGAATGTCTGGCAGTCTATGCCTCCTTCCTGGAGTCTGGGGAGGTCGATGTGGCCCGTGTCGGATCGTTCGCCGAGGCGTCTGGCGGGGGGTGAGCCCCTGGGCTGGGGTATGAGTTTCATGAGGGTGTCGCAGTGAGTGTCCACGACCAGGGCTTCCCGGTGGATCTTGGTGGCTCTTTCTTCCTGTTTTTTGGTGAGTTTTGTCATGTGGGTTCTGTATTTATTCGTGTCTGATGTGGCGAAAAGTCTTCCTGTTGGGGTGGTGTCTCGTGTCGGTGACTGGTCTTGTGGGTTTGGGTGGCGTGCTGTTTGTGGTTTTGGTCCTGTCGTGGGAGGTGGGTTGTGAGCGGAGGCTCATGATGGCGGTTTTTGGTATGCATTAGTGCTCCTTTTGGTATGAATGGGGTCGAATCGGGGTCGTTTTCGGGTTCCGTTTGCTGAGTGGTTTGGTTTTCACGTTCTGATGTATGACCCCCCCTCCCCCCTGTACGTGGGGCTGTGTTGTGTGTTGTTTTGGCCTGTGTTTTTCTTGGAATTGCCTGGATTTTTGACTGGAATCGGATCGTGGAGGAGCGTTTTTCAGGTTCCTTTTGTTGAATGGATTGGTATTCATGTATAGATGTGTGACCCCCCCCTCCCCTTTTTTGGAGATGTGTTTTTCGGTCTCCTTTTTGTGATTGGGGTCGTGGATTCGTTTAACTGGGGTATTTTTTCGTAGGAAAACGTATTTTTACGTATTTTTTATCTCGGTTTTGTGGCTGGGTTGGGGTGTTTTTGACGGTTGGTTGGTTTCTCATCTATTTTGTTTGGGTGGGGGCGTGGGTTTTGTGTCGGTGTTTGGTGTCTTGGTCTAAGTGTATGATGTGTGTTGTGTTATTGGTGCGCGCTCCTATGATAAACGAAGCTTCACTCGATAATCTTGACACGGCTGCCTAGTGCTTGACCGGGTACACCCCTGTTGAACCTGACTCTGAGGACTCCCTTTCTGCCGTGAACATCAACGATCTTGCCGTAGATCTTGGGCTCGTCGACGGGCCAACACACCTTTAATCCGATCATCCGACTTGCATCCGACGGCTCTGCACCCAAGACCTTTATCAGGCACTGCTTCGGATACTGGGTTTTCCCGCCAATCCGGTAATTCAGAATCAGACCCTCTCTTTCATCTCTCATTTTCCATATCTCCGGTGCTTTATCTCTGCCCTTTCGCCGGGCATCGGGGGTCCTTAGTCCTCTCCTGCATGTTGCAGACGAAGTATCTGACGCACTTGGAATGATTATCGGTGTAGTAGTTGGTAAGTATGGGGCACTTTTGGCTCATCACAACATCGTCCTGGTTGCATATTCCCCCCTCCTGAGAATGTAAAAAGGATCCGCACGCGCGGTTAGGCGTCTTCTCTCCCTGACTTGTTTTTTTCTTCGAAAGGGTAGATGCTTAACCCCTCTGCTGAGGAGCTCAGCTTACGTCCGCATTTCGGACATCTCCCGTCATAACTTTTCGTGATGTCTGAGGGGGACTTGAGGATCCCACCCTCGTACAGCGAGAAACCGCACTCCGAGCACACAACCCTCAGGGGCAAAAGTCGATCTTGTATAGCAGCGAATAGGCCTCAATTAAAGAATTCTCTTTTAAACATACATGTTTATTTGCATGTAAATATGTGGAAGGCGTCTATTGCACGCGCGAAAATACGCGGTTTAATATGTCAAGTGTCTCCTCGGATAGCCTGTAGATGGTCTGCCTGCCCATCCTCCCGTGTTCCTCGATAATCAAAACCCCTTCACGCAGCAACCTCGTCGTCTCACGCTGATCCAGAACTCCGCCGATCACCCTGTCTGATTGTATCTTGTACAGTTCATCGGTGTAGAGGTGAACTAGGTTCTCGAATGTTTTTTTCTCGATCCAATCGAGGGATTCTGAGGGGACTCTATGGTATCTCTCGAGGTGAATCTGCAGGCTGAGTTCCGAGTCGAAGTAGGTCTCGTTCTCGCAGTAGGGGCATCTATGTTCAGTTTTCCTCAGGGAAAGCGCTTCTCCATGGACCAGGCGTTCGTGGACAGCTCTACCTACCTTGGAGTCGAAAACGCGTTCACACCCGGTGTGACGACACTTGAAGTCCATGCTGAGAACAATCACTAGAGCGTCAGCATGCGAAAAACGTTTTCGCCTGAGCTTATCGAGTTTCCTCGACGGGTCTGTAACGCCTCACGCCATCGTCGTCCCTGAAGTGGGCTATCTGCATACTCTTATGAAGCGAGCTGAGAATTTTGTAAACCTTCTTCTTCTCGGTGCCGGTCTTATCGGCCAGCTCTTCTAGAGACATTGGCTCCTCGGACAGCCATATCATGACCTGTTGTGTTAAATTTACGTTCACGTATGACCCTCCATATTCATTGGCTTAGGTGTTTATAGCTTCTTTCAGGAGGGGTACCGGGAGAGACTCTTTTTTCTCACGCGCGAACCCAATTTATCACTCCTAAGATCCTTCGCAAGCTCTTTAAGGGGAGGACTTGCGATGTCTATAGCTTAAAAAGGCGAGCAGGGCAATCCCTAGGGCGAAGGCGATGTAGGGTCGCAGGGATTCCCAGTCAAACTTAATCTACATTCCTCCCCTTTAGATTTTTATCGTGCTCGCCCCTCAACCTCCGAGTTTGATGATATCCCGGTAGAACTCAACCAGGCTATCTATGTTCTTCTCGATGGTGAAATCATATCTTTTCTTGTAAACGTTCTCGTGCAGCGCATGGGCACTCTCAAGTCTCTCCCGGATATCAAAGTCTTCGATGACTAAGCCGACTCCTTGATCCTCGACAAACTCGCTGAGGGCCTTGTGAGGAAAGGTGAGGATAGGCAATCCACATGCTATATACTCATAGGCTTTGTTCGGAAGCACTACGTCGAGGTGAACCTTGTTCCTAGCATCGTTGAATCCAGCCCACCCAAAATCATACTTCGTCAACTCCTGCAATAGCACCCTCTGATCCCAATGACCGTGATAATGGATGAACCGGCTCTCATCGGCCAGCAGTCGGTAGCCATCATCCTCCCTCGATGCAAAGATGTGTATGTGGAACCCATGTCTCGCAATCTCCCTGAATATCCCCCTAAGATCATAGTGGGACCCATCAATCTTACTCGTAATAGTACCAGCATACGCGATGTGTATCTCTCCATCCCTGGAAGAAATCCTCTCGCCTATATTTTCAGGTATGATTGCCTCCGAAACATAGTTGTATAGCACGAGTTCTGAATCTGGGTCGAGGCTGTAGCGTCGATGAAGATAATCCCTGATCATCTCATTGACATAGATTCTTCCGTCGCTCTCTTCGCAAGCAAACTTCTCATCCATGGCATAACCATTGACCTCCGCCTCGTCGTCTCCCTCATAGTAACCTGTGCTCCTCATTGTCAGCGAATCATGAATGTCATGGATGACTGGCGTGCCGTCAACGGCTTTCAAAGCCGACACGGTCAGAAAGTCGGGGGCGTTATGGCTGTGGATAATGTGGGGATCAAATCTATCAGCCAAATCGGAGACGCTTCCCCCAAGATCCTCTGGATCCAGTCTGATGACTTCATCGAAGAACTCGTCTCCGTAACCATATAACTCCGTCAACGTCTTCTCAAGATAGCCGAAGACGATTGAGATCTTTTCTCCCGAAGTCTCCTTTAACCCTCTGGCAATCTTCAACGCCCGTACACAGGGTTGAGGCTGGAGGAACATCACCCGCATTCATTTCACATCCAAATACTCTCTAGAGATAGCGCATAAACGGCCTAGAAGGCATCCAATCAGAGTGGCTGATAGCGCGCTTATACCCAGAAACATAAGCCCTACGAGTTTTTAAGATCGACGCCTCTCACATTTGTATAGCACGCGCGAAAGAGATAGTAGACCTTAGTCTTAATTAGAGTTTTTTGGCTGTAGAACGGCTTGCTTATTAATATTAGGGGGTTATTTCTATTCTGGAGCTGTTTCCATGCTGAATTACGACATATTATCTAAAAAACCCTTGATTTTCAAGTCCTCCACAGGCCTTGAAGTACCCGAATTCGATGCCTTTTACACAAAAATACAGGACTCACACGCCGCATATGAGCAGAGACGGCTCTACAGGGAGGACAGGAAAAGAAAGATCGGGGCAGGCCACCCCTTCAAACTCCCCCTGAAAGACAGGCTCGTGATGCTGTTGATGTACTACCGGCTCTACGTGACGTCCACCCTGCTAGGTTTTCTCTTCGACCTCGGACAGACCAACGTATTAAAAGATATTCGCATGCTTGAGCCCTTGGTAGCCGAGGTCCTGCCGCTGCCGAAGAAGCTCCACCAGAAAGCTGGGCGGCTGGGAACCCTTGACGAGGTGGAGGCGTTCTTCCCGGGCTTCAAAGCCTTCCTGGACGCGACGGAGCAGGAGATCCCGCGACCCAGGGCCAAGGGTAAGAGGAGAACGCATTACTCCGGCAAGAGGAAGAGGCACACGGTCAAGACCCAGATAACGGTGAACGCTGACGGCTTGATCGTCCATAAGACCCCTCATGCCCGTGGGAGCAGACACGACTACTCATTGTTTAAGTGGCGTCATCCGCGCCTGCCTGATGGTGTGCGTTTGGGTGTGGATCTGGGCTACGATGGGATACAGGGTGATTATCCCATGTTTAATGCGTTGGTGCCGTACAAGAGGCGGAGCCCTGGGCGAGGTAAACGAGGTGTGAAGGCGAAGGAGCTTACATGTGAGCAGAAGGCTTTCAACCGGAGTCTGTCGAGGGAGAGGGTGGTGGTGGAGCATACGATTAGTAGGCTGAAGAAGTTTCGCATAATGGCACACAAGTTCAGGAACCGTCTTAGACAATATGATGTTATGACGGACATAGCGTGTGGGCTGGTCAACCTGAGGATAGCAGGAACGACAGCCCTCTAATAAATAAAACATAAAAACCAGAAAAACCCACAACAAGAAAACAACAATAAACTCACACAATAACGACTAAGGTCTAGTGAGTAATAAAGCAAATTGGAGGCTGTGCGCGCGAGATAAGACAAGGGAGTAGATGTATCTTTTCCGTGCCTTACATGTTTTTACAGGTTAACTGTTTTAGAACGATTGTTATCGTGCTGACGTTCCTTATCCGTCCCTCAGATTCAAGCTCTTCAGTTCCGATCTCTATATTCTCAACTGTGAGGTTTTTCATGAACCTGTTCCTCGTCACCTCTGCCGCATCTACGGCTGTGCTTATGGCACGGCCTCTTGCCTTCAACGCAACACTGCTCCCATCGTCCTTTAGTGAGGTAAGGACAGCCAGGCAGTAGTTCATGAGCGGTTTACTTCCTATGTAAACAACGTTTTCGACAGACATTTCAGCGTTTCAATTCGGTTGAGTGCTCTTAAGTCTTGGATTAGATGAAGTAGGCGCGTACGCACGCAATTCAAAAACCGACGTTCGCGCGCGGCGTGCTCATCCGTAGAGGACGTGGAACCCATGTCCATTGGATGGTCTAAAGCAGGTGCGAGACGTTCTCAACGACATAGGAACATGCGTTTACGCTTTCAGAATATAATTTTTTTTGGTTTTTCAAGTCTCAAAACTGCCATTGCATTGATTTTATAATTTTTTAGCAATCCTTCGCGCTCTATGTAATGTCTAATGAGGCGCGAGCTTCAGACCGCGCGAGCTTTAAATCCTCGCTCTCGTCTATAGCGTCTAGGTGAAAGCTGCTTTGAGTCTACCTGGTTACGGGGGTCAACCCATTATTATCCTCAGAGAGGGAACAGAGCGAAGTCGGGGCAGAGACGCAAGGGATGCGAATATCCAGGCGGCTAGAATTGTGGCCGAGGTGGTCAAGTCTTCTCTGGGTCCGAAGGGCATGGACAAGATGCTCGTGGACAGCTTCGGCGACGTCACGATAACCAACGATGGCGCGACGATGCTGAAGGAGATGGACATCCAGCACCCCGCCGCCAAGATGATGGTAGAGGTCTCCAAGACCCAAGACGACGAGGTCGGCGACGGCACAACGAGCGTCGTGATTCTCACCGGCGAGCTCCTGGGGAAGGCTGTGGAGCTGATGGGTAAGAAGATCCATCCGACGGTCGTCATCGATGGTTACAGGGATGCCATGGAGCAGGCTTTGAAGGTTCTTGAGGAGATCGCCCTACATGTGGATCCCAAGGATAAGGAGGCGCTGAAGAAGGTGGCGGTGACCGCGATGGCGAGCAAGATGGTCTCCGGCTACAGCGGGTACATCTCCGACCTTGCCGTTGACGCCGTCCTGCAGATAGCCAAGGAAACCGACGATGGAATTGAAGTCGACTTGGACATGGTGAAGATAGAGAAAAAGCCAGGCGGCTCTATAACCGACACAAGTCTTATCCGGGGGCTGATCATCGACAAGGAGGCGGCTCACAGCGACATGCCCAAGCTCGTCGTAGATGCCAGGATCGGCCTTCTCAACTCGGCGATGGAGATCGAGAAGACGGAGTTCAGCGCGAAGATCCAGATCGAATCCCCAGAGGAGATGCAGGCCTACCTCGACCAGGAGGAGAGGATGCTCAGGGAGATGGTTGAGAAGGTGAAGAATGCAGGCATCAACGTGTTGTTCTGCCAGAAGGGCATCGACGACATGGTTCAGCACTTCCTTGCCCGGGAGAGCATCCTGGCCGTCCGCAGGCTAAAGAAGAGCGACATGGAGGCCCTGGCTAAGGCCACAGGAGCCAAGGTGGTTACCACCGTGGACGAGATATCCGGGGAGGACATTGGATATGCGGCCAAGGTCGATGAGCGGAAGATCGGGGACGACAAGCTGATCTTCGTTGAGGGCTGCAAGAATCCGAAGGCCGTTTCCGTGCTGTTGAGGGGAGGCACCGATCGCATCGTCGACGAGGCAGATAGGTCCCTTCACGACGCCCTCTGCGTCATCAGGGATGTGATCCAGGAGCCCAAGGTCGTCGCAGGCGGAGGAGCCCCGGAGATTGAAGTAGCCCGGAGGCTAAGGCGATACGCCGAGGGCACTGCGGGCAGGGAGAGGCTGGCGGTCCAGGCCTTCGCCGAGGCCATCGAGGTCATACCCTTAACCCTGGCGGAGAACGCCGGCATGGATCCCATCGACACCCTCTCGGAGCTCCAGTCGAGGCATGAGAAGGGCGAGATATGGGTGGGAGTAAACGCCCTCGAGGGCGAGGTCTCTGACATGGCTGAGCTCGACGTATATGAGCCTCTGCAGGTGAAGACTCAGGCCCTAAAGTCTGCGACTGAGGCTTCCACACTGCTGCTGAAGATCGACGACATCATCGCCGCGACGAAGATGAAGATGCCGGAGGGAGGACCGGGCGGTCCAGGTGGAATGCCGGGCGGTATGCCCGGCGGCATGCCCCCCATGTAGGAAGCACGCACGGTTCGGCGTAAGCGGATGTGCTGGTGGCTTCCTGATCTAAAAAGTGAGCTAATGCCCGCACACAGGCGTGCAGTCAAGTGATGGATTGCATCGCCGTTTTTATCGAATATTCCTTATGGCTGGGGCATTTCTTCCTCACCCTGTCAGCCGCTTCCAGGATGTCCCCAGCGTCGAGTTCGAACTCTTGTTTGATCTCGTTGTAGGTACCTCGTACGACGACGAAATACTTCACTGCCTGTCCCTCGTGGGTTCTATGTCCCATGAGTGATATTAAACCACTCATAGACGCTCTCAAGAAGTTTCATTGAATATCTTGACCCGGGTCCCTAGTGCTTGACCGGGCACTCCCCTGTTGAATCTGACTCTGAGGGTCCCTGTCCTGCCGTGGACACCGATGATCTTACCGCAGATCTTGGGATCGTCAAC
>JAUVHT010000061.1 GCA_030593155.1 Candidatus Bathyarchaeota archaeon | reverse complement strand
CCCATCGGCGCGCACCACAAGGACGCCTGGGTCATCTCATGGGAGATATCCACGGGGAGGCGGGCTTTCTACGACCCCGAGAAGGCTGACAAGGTCATCGAGTTCCAGAGGATCCGGGGCGGGATGTTCGAGTGCCTCGTCACATGCAGGTTCCCATGGATCGAATTGGGCTTCGAGCTGGACCACTACCCCGGCTACTTCGAGGCCGCCACCGGTATAGAGATGAGCCTCGACGACTTCTGGGCTCTGGGCGACAGGGTCTACGCCCTCATCAGGGCGTTCTGGGTCCGAGAGTTCGACGGGAAGTGGGACAGGACGATGGACTACCCGCCGAAGAGGTGGTTTGACGAGCCCCTGACGAAGGGCGTCCTCAAGGGGGAGCACCTGGACCGGGAGAAATATGACGGTCTGTTGCAGGCCTATTACGACAAGCGGGGCTGGGACGACAGAGGCATACCGACCAAGGAGACTTTCGAGAAGCTTGGCTTGGCGGAAGAGGCAGCAGAACTAGCGAAGTTCATCTATCTCAAGTAGCTCTCTTCTTAGACCTCTTTTTTATCCCCTTTTTCTTGAGAACCATCTGCCTCATCTTCGGCTTCGGAGCAGGTAGGTCGACGGGGAATTTGGCCAACCAGTCCATCTGCCCCTCGAACTCATTGAGGAAGCTGGGGAGCTCGAACACGGAGACCACCGGGATACGTCTGTAGATCTTATTTCGAGCCGGCTGGAGGGAGAGGGCCATTGGGATAAAGACGACCGACCCCCCCTCTCTCAGTTTGATCCTCTCGGCTACCTCTGTAGCGTTCTCGCTCAGCACTCTGACCTTCTCCAAGTGCGTCTCCACGATCCTCCTAGCCGTCATGTTGCCCAGCCCGCTGGCCCAGTGCTTGCACTCCGCGCAGACCACCAGGGGCTTCCTCACGGCGAGGACGTCTATCTCCCACCGCCTCCCTTCGGCCTGAAACCTGAACCGCCGGTTCACGTCGTACCCGTTCTCCTCGAAGGTGTAGGCTACCATCTCCTCGAACTCGAGCCAGCCGAGGGAGCGGCTCACCCTCTCGAAATCCGCCCCCGCCGTGATGGCTCTCACGGCTATCTCAAGCCTCTGGTTGAGGGAAGCCTTCACGAGGTTCCCCTCCTCCTCTAGGAGGTTCTCCACGGTAAGCTGGTCGAGGAACAGGGAGAGAGCTTCATCCGTCACTCGGACGGCCTCTCGCAGCTCAGCGCGGCTGGTCGCTCGGTCTTTCGTTCGTTCGAGCAGCGCGATGAGGATATCCCTCTGGGCGGGCAAGGCATCGCCTAAACAGTTCAGAGGTTGGCCATCTTAGAAATGGGTTTCGCCTAGATGATGAGGCTGAAGTTCCAGAAGCATGCGCCCAGCCTTACCAGACCGTGGAGCAGGGGGTACGCCAGGAGGGCCCTGAAGGACTCCTTCTTCGTCAGGCGGATGAGGAAGTAGGGGATGGCGATGCCCAGGGCTATGAGGGCGATGTCCACGGGCAGCCAGAGGCCCTTCTCCATCAGCATGACCGTGTAGGGGTTGGACTCGTATATGTAAGGGCGGGTTAGTGCCATGACTGTCGAGAGGTGGTCGCCCAGTGTGCCGGCTATCAGCATCAGGTACGAGAAAGCCTCCAGTCCGATGCGCCTGCTGCCGGTTAGCACTGCCTCCACCAGAAAAGATGTATTATAAACATATGATATAAATCTATGAGTAAGATACATGCGAAATCGTGTTCAGTAACTTAGTTCTCAGACCCGGAATTCACTGTTCCACACAACAATTGGGAGGCCCCTCGGAGCGCCCACTATGTTCACCGACCGACTGACCGCGGTTTAGATTCCCCAGATGTTAGATCACGATTTCAAGAAGAACGTAATGTGCCTCGAAAGCACATGCACAATATCCCCTTCCCAAACATTCGAGGATCTCTTAGATGTAATTACACTAGAGAAAAAACACTGAATGGATATTATCGATATATGATGATACTAGGTGTTAAATATTTAGAAACTTATCTCTTTAATACCAAAAAGGAGATGAACTGAAAAAATGGCGTTTCTAATAGCTGGAAGACTATTCGGACTACTATTGCTTGTGGTTATCATGGCAGCCGTAGCTTACTTCATCAAGGGTGCGGAGAAGGGCAGAGTCCCAAAGCTCAGAAGGATACCCGGCATCGACGCTATCGATGAGGCCATCGGTAGGGCCGTAGAGATGGGCAAGCCGGTGGTTTGCTCCCACGGGATAGCTAACCTGAGGGGGGCGACATCCGGGCCCCAGACCTTGGCAGGGCTCAGCGTGCTCTCATATGTATCAAAGAAGGCTATCGAGAGTGGTGCAAGGGTCATCGTACCGGTTGGCAGGCAGAGGTGTGGCCCATCGCGGCTGACATCGTCGAGACTGAGTACAAGCTAGCTGGGAAAGAGGACGAGTTCAATTCAGAGGATATCAGGTTCCTCTCACCTCAGCAATTCGGCTACTCGTCGAACTACATGGGGCTGTTGATGAGGGAGAGGCCTGCGGCTAACATCATGATCGGCGCCTACTGGGCTGAGTCCTTGCAGCTTGGTGAGACGGGAAACAGGGCTGGAGCGTTCCAGATATCGGGCACTGCTAATAACTCGCAGATTCCCTTCTTCCTAGTCACGACGGACTATTGTCTCATCGGAGAGGAGATCTACTCCGCTGGAGCATACCTGACAAACGACGCACCCCTCATCGCAAGCTTGGCAGGGCAGGACGTAGGCAGGCTCATAGCCGTAGCACTCGGCGTACTAGGCGTATTATTTGCGACGATGGGATCCAACCTGCTGTTGGATCTCTTTAGGATGTGAGAATGAATGTCTGACGCGTTAAAACGGATCGAGATACCCATAATAATCACAGCGGTAGCTGCGCTGATCCAAGTCATCCCATACTACCTCAACATACCCTTCATCGATTCGGTTTCGGCAACAACCAGAGAAGGCGTGCTACTGATCGTCAACATGGCGGTCTTCGTAGGCGTTCTCTCGATCTCCCAAGTGCACGGAAGGAGAATCAGCAGACGATCTGAAAGATGGGGGTACAGCGTCGTCTTGATGGCCTTCATGATCATCATGGCGATCACCGGTCTACCATTTGAGTCGATCGGGCTAGGGCTGGACAACTCCATCTACGACTTCCTATTCACGAACGTCCAGACTCCCCTCGGTGCCACCATGTACAGCATCCTGGCCTTCTTCATCACATCCGCCGCTTACAGGGCATTCAGAGCGAGGAACATCGAGGCCGCGTTGATACTGATCTCAGGGACCATCGTGGTCATGTCCAACGCACCGCTGTTCACTTCCTCTTTCCCCTTCTTCATCACGTGGAAGAACTGGATATTCGACGTACCCAACGCAGCGACGATGCGGGCCGTCACAATGGGGGCGGCACTCGGAGCCATAGCACTGGCGGTACGTACTCTGATGGGCATCGAACGCGGATACCTCAGAGGAGGAGGCGAGGATTAGAATGTCTATCCTAGACAAACTGCAGAACATAGACCGCAGGTACATTTATCTGCTGGGCTGGATCTTCGTATTCTTTCCCCTGTTGTTCCCTCTGGGTCTACCTGTACCGATAGGCAGAGAATCGGTAGCATGGAAGGAATACATAGACAACATACCCAACGACAGCATAATTATTTTCAGCATGGACTATGGCGTATCCGGGATGCCCGAGCTCTTCCCGATGTCAATCTCGACAATGCATCATCTATGGACGGACTGTCAAGCAAAGAACTTGAAGATCGTAGTTGTCGCTTTCTGGAACCAGGGGCCATTGGTGTTTAACACACTACTTGATGTGATGGGAGACCCCGCCTCCAAGTACGGTGTCGAATACGGCGTGGACTGGATCGAGCTGGGATGGATACCTGGCGGCGAGACAGGCATGGCCGCCTTCGCGACCGACATCTGGGGGCAGGCACCGAGAGACTTTCTCGAAGACAGACCCCTATCGGAGTACCCCATGATGGAGAACATTAAGACCGCTGAAGACATAGACCTAGTCATAACCATAGAGACGGGTACCCCAGGGTACCCTGAGTGGCTGCGACAGTGGAACGATCCCTTCGGCGTCCCCTTCATCTTGGGTTGCATCGGCGTGTCGGTTCCAGGAACGGCTCCATACCTCGCATCCGGACAGATTAGCGCATTGATGCCCGGCCTCACGGCCAGCGGCGAATACGAATTACTCATCGGCAAGCCAGGCCTCGCAGTGGCTAACCTCGACGCTGTTTCAACGTCGCACCTACTGGTGGTGCTTCTGGTGCTGCTAGGGAACATCGCATACTTCGCATCAGGGAGGAAGACCTAGATGAATCTGATGGAGCTACTACCCATCTGGGTCTCGGTCTTCTTCACGCTGGCGATCTACAGCTTCCTATACGGCGAGAACCCGTGGTACCGACTCGCTGAGCACATCTACGCTGGCGTGTCGGTAGGCTATGCTGTCGCCTTCAACCTTGACTATCTACGCGACCAGTGGGTCAACAGATGGTCACTGGATGGAGGCATGACGGTCACCTACATCCTTTGCATACTGATCGGGCTGCTCTGGTATGCCCGGTTCGTCAAAAAGTACTTCCACTTCTATCGATGGACTCTGGCGATCATCGTCGGAACCGGCATAGGGATGGCTCTGAGAACCGTGATATTCACACAGTTCCTGAACCAGATCATCGCACAGGCGAGTATACCCCTGTTCGTTGCCGGTGACATGGTCCAAACGTTCAGCAACATATGCATCATTATAATGACCCCATGCGTGCTCCTGTACTTCTGGTTCACAGGAGGCTTAAGCGAAGGGGGACCCATGCAATACGTGAGAAAGATAGCTCGCTACACCATCATGGCCGGCTTCGGCTCAGCCTACGGGTACACCGTGCTGACCAGATACTCGCTGTTCATCGGAAGATCCCAGTTCCTGCTGGGAAACCCACCGAACCCACCGGAGGCTCGCATGGCCTTCATCACCATCGCCGCCGTAATAATGATCACACTCTTAGCATCGGACTTTTTGAAGAAGAAGAGCTAGCCTAACACCTATAGTTTCCTTCTTTTTTTTCATCTTCTCCCTACGAGCTGGAGCCATGCCCCCTATCGAGTAGATCAAATCATATACCCCGAGAGGATCAGTTTCATCTGGTGAAGTATTTGATAGCAATAACAAATGGGAAGATATTAACCATCACCAAGGGAGTGATCGACAAAGGCACGATCCTCATCGAGGACGGAAAGATCAAGGCCGTCGGGAAGACCGTAAAGGTCCCCAAAGGAGCAGAGGTCATCGACGCCTCCGGGAAGGTGGTCATGCCAGGCCTCGTCGAGGCCCACTGCCACATCGGCATCTGGGAGGAGGCTATAGGCTGGGCTGGGAGCGACGGGAATGAGAAGACAGACCCCGCCACACCCCACTTGAGG
>JAUVHT010000130.1 GCA_030593155.1 Candidatus Bathyarchaeota archaeon | reverse complement strand
GATGGCAAGGCAGAGACGGGGCACCGGGTTGGTGTAGCTGAGGAGTAGGGCGTCGGGGCAGAGGTCTTCCATGTCGCTGCAGATGTCGAGGATCGGAGGGACGTTCCTGAGGGTGTGGAAGAGGCCGCCCGGGCCGCCGTTTTCCCCGATCACCTGCTTGATCCCGTGCCTGAAGGGGATCTCCCAGTCCGTCCTCCAGCGGTTCATGCGGTCCACGGCGATGGAGAGGACCACAAAGTCCGCTCCCATGAGGGCGTCCTCCCTGTCGTCCGTCCACTCTACATCGAGGCCGGATCTCGTCTCCTCTGCGATCCTCTCCGCTAGGGGGCCCATCTGCTCAAGCCTCAGGGGGTCGATGTCGTGGAGGACGAGGTTGGCTCCCCTTAGGGCCTCGATGTTGGCGGCGTCCAGCACCGAGTTGAACCCGAACTCGCTGCTCCCCGCTCCGACGAGCACGATGCGAGGTTCCATATATGTATCAATAGGTGAGGGGGGCCTCTCCCTAAAACGTTTACAATTCTCTCAACGCTCAGCTTGGAGGCCGTTGAACCGCCGAATTGAGTGAATATCAGAGGATGTCTATGCCCAAGAAGGCCTTGGCGAGGAAGATGACCCCGAAGATCAGGAAAAGGGCCGCCGCGGCGTATCTGAGATAGCGTTCAGGCATGACCTTCATCAGCCCCTTGCCGATGACGACGCCGCTGCCGGTGATGAGGGCGGCGCCGAGCATGATGCCCAGAAAGACCAGAACCGGGCTCCCGTATCGGGCTGCGAGGACGAAGGAGGCGAACTGGGTCTTGTCCCCCAGCTCCATGATGGTGACGAGGCTGAAGGCCGAGGCTAGGCCGCTCCGCCTCTCTTCCTTCACCTCTTTCTCATCTTCCTTGTTGATGAGGGTGAGGACGCCGAACAGGAGGAAGAGGGCGCCTGAGATCACGTTGATCCAGAACTCGGGTATCAGGTTCGCGATGAGGCCTCCCACCAGCACGCTGGCCCCGTCCACCAAGGCGAAGGCCCCGATGGCCCCGATGAAGACCTCTATGGGCCTGTGCTTCATGGAGAGTGTTATCACGGCGATGTGGGTTTTGTCGCCAAACTCCATTAGTGAGAACAGTGTGAAGGAGGCGATGAGGGCGGTGAGGTCCATTTTTCCCTGAGAGGATGGGATAGCAGGATAAAACGTTTTCCTTTGAGCTTGGAAGAGTGAAATCACTTGGGTGATTTTAGGGTTGGCCTTTCTCGATGCGAGCGCCACACCAGAGGCAGACTATCGTCCGAGGGACGAGATGGTTGCACGCTTCGCAGACTAGGAGGGGAGATTCCTCTTCTTGTGTCGGGGATTCTATGATGGTTTCAACGACGGCTTCCTGTGCCATTGCGTTCCGGGGGTTCAGGCGCTGTTCCGGCTTTAAGGTGAACGCATTTCTTGTGAAGGGGGAGACGGATGAAAGTGGGCGAATTGAAGATCTGAGGCTCTCTGATACTTTAAAGAATAAGGCAATATCCCGTGAACTCTTAAATAGAACTTAATTAAAATACGAAATATGAACCCGAAACCCATCTACACCCCCCGGGAGGGGGAGAGGATGCGGGTTGCCTGCTTCGTCTCGGGATCGGGCACCAACGCGAGGAAGATCATAGAGAGATCCCACCAGCCGGACTCTCGGTACGAGGTGGCACTGATCTTCACGGATGTCAGGGACGACAGGTACTACAAGAGCGGGCGGAAGAGGTGCAGGGCCAAGGACATCGCAGATGAGCACGGCATCCCCTACGAGTGCGAGGACATCCGGGACTTCTACAGGAGCAGGGGCCACAAGACCCGGCGGGACCTCAGCCTCCGCCCGGAGTTCGACGGGAGGGTAGTCGAGAAGATCAAGCCCCACGAGATAGACGTCGTCGCCCTCGCCGGCTATATGAGCATCACCACCAGGCCCCTCCTCGAGGCCTACGACGGGAGGATCGTGAACGTCCACCCCGCAGACCTCTCCATCATGGAGGGGGGCGACAGGAAGTACGTGGGGATCCATGTGGTCAGGGACGCCATCCTCGCCGGGGAGAGGGAGCTCCGCTCCTGCACCCACGTCGTCAGGGAGGAGGTGGACCGCGGGGAGATCCTCGTCCTCTCCGAACCTCTGCCCGTGGATCTCCCGGACGGCGTCGACTTGGAACTCCTCGAACGGGACAAGGAGCTCCTGGGGAGGGTGGTGGACGAGCATCAGGACCGGCTCAAGGAGCTGGGGGACTGGGCCATCTACCCCCTGACTCTCCAGATGATGGCCGAGGGAAGGTTCGCCCTAGACGATCATGGGATCATGCACTTGGATGGGAAGAAGGTGCCCTGCGGCCACAGGTTGTAATTGAAGAAGAAAGGGATTCCGGGCTATCTAAATGGGTTGACCACCCCTCGTTAGATTGTGCCCCTATTTCCTCGAGAAGAACTCCATCTGGTAGGAGTCCTCATCCAGAATCCCGAGCCTCTTCATGGTGAGCTTGAGGGTGACCGTGTTAGCCTCGCTCAGCACGGTGAGGGGCTTCCTAGGCCTCCCGACGCTCGCTCCGACCATGTTTAGGGCCGCCTTGAGGGGCACCGGGTTGGTCTCGGCGTACATCATCCTCATCAGGGGGAAGTACTCGAAGAAGAGCTCTCGTGACCTCAACACGTCATCGTAACTCTCCCAGGGCTTAGAGATCTCAGCGAGCTCCCTAGGTGCTATGGACCCCGACACGTTGGATGTTCCCTTCCCTCCCGAGGCCAGCACCGGGAAGATCAGGGCGTACTGGGGGCAGTCGCAGCAGAGGACGTTGAGCTCGCCCCTCGTCAGTTCCACCACCCTCAGGACGCTGTAGGGGTTGGGTCCTGCCTCCTTCAGGGCGACGATGTTCTCCAGCCTGGCCAGCCGGGCGAGGGTCTCCGCCTCGATGTTCACTCCTGTCCTTGAGGGGTTGTTATAGATGACCAGGGGCAGGTCCACGGCCTCTGCGACCTCCTTGAAGTAACTGTAGAGCGCGTCTTGGCTCGGTCTGATGTAGCCGGGCTGGACTATGAGCCCGCCGTCGGCCCCTGCATCCATGGCGTACCGGGCGTTTTCGATGGTCGCCTTCGTCGTGGAAGCCGAGACACCGCACAGAGCTGGTATCCTGCCCTTCGCCGCGTCCAGAGCCTCGTCTATTATCATTTTCCTCTCCTCGGAACTCAGCAGGGTCGCCTCGCTGGTGGAGCCTAGAAGCAGTATCCCGTCGCTCCGGTTCTCCACGTGGAAATCCACCAGCCTGCGCAGTATCCCGTAGTCCACCTCGTCCTCTTC
>JAUVHT010000009.1 GCA_030593155.1 Candidatus Bathyarchaeota archaeon | reverse complement strand
TCGTAGGTGAGGCCGAAGTCCCTCCTGATCTTCCTCCCCTCGATGTCCTTCGCGCTGATACAGTGGACAATCTCGATCTGGTCGCCCAGCCTCTGGAGCATCCGCATCTTCGTGTCCAGGGCGAAGCCCGGGAGGACCCTGGAGGCGTGGTTGTCGTACCTGAGCTTCCCCCCGAACTCTAGGTAGAGCTTGTCGAAGAGGGCGACCCTGTCCAGGATCCTCCGCACCTGGACCTCCAAGTACCTCTCAGTGTCGAACCCTTTCTCCCTGATCAACCGCGACCACCCTTCGTCGCACAATCTGAAATAAACATCATATCAGATACACAAACGTTTGTAAAGCGCCCCACATTTCTCCTAAAATTGTGACAGCTCGTAGGGGTTATGCGCATGTCCATGAGTGAGATGCGAGGGAGATAAGACTTTCGTTAGATGGGCTTGGAGCGTTCAGCCGGCTATGATGACCTCTCCGGTCATCTCCGGGGGCCTCTCGACGCCCATCAGGCGGAGGACGGTGGGGGCGACGCTGCTGAGGCCGAGGCCGTCTCTCAGTTCGACTTCCCTGAGCTTGGGAGAGTCACTCACCAGGATGAACGGCACAGGGTTGAGGCCGTGTGAGGGGTTCGGCTCCCCGTCGGGGTAGAACATGGTCTCGATGTTCCCGTGGTCCCCGGTGATCATGACGACATAACCCTGCTCCAGGCCGGCGTCCACAACCCGGCCGACGCAACGGTCGACGGTCTCACACGCCTTGATCCCGGCCTCGAGGTTTGCGGAGTGGCCCACGAGATCACCGTTGGCATAGTTCACGAGGATGAAGTCGTAGAGGCCTCTACATATCTCGGGGAGAAGCCTCTCGGTTATCTCTGGGGCGCTCATCTCGGGTTTCTCCTCGTAGCTGGGGACCTTGGGGCTGGGAACCAGGATCCTGTCCTCTCCAGGCTCGGGCTCCTCCACCTGGCTGTTGAAGAAGAAGGTGACGTTGGCGTACTTCTCCGTCTCCGCGATCCTGAGCTGCCTCAGGCCTTGGGCGGCGAGGACCCGCCCCAGGTTGTTCTCCACCCTCCTCTGGGGGTAGGCCACGGGGAGGTCGAGGTTCCGGTCGTAGACGCTCATGCACGCGAAGTAGACCCTGGGGAACTTCCTCCTTGGGAACGCTTCGAAGCCCGGCTGGGTGAGGGCGTATGTGAGCTGCCTGACCCTGTCGGACCTGAAGTTCCAGAACACGACGGAGTCTCCGTCGTCCATGGTGGCCACCGGGCGGCCCCCCTCGTCGACTATCACGATGGGCTCGACATAGTAGTCCGTGGGATCTCCTCGCCCGTAGGCGTTTTCGATGGCTTCCAGAGGATCGGTCTCCCTGCGGCCCTCGCCGAGGGTGAGGAGATCGTAGGCCCGCCGGGTCCTGTCCCAGTTGGTGTCTCGGTCCATGGCGTAGTAGCGTCCCACCATGGACGCGATCCTGCCCACGCCCTTCTCGCGGATCTGCCTCAGGGTCTCCTCCAGGAACGTCTTTGCGCTGTGTTCGGGGACGTCTCTCCCGTCGAGGAAGCAGTGGATGTAGACCTCCTTCAAGTTGTAGCGGCGGGCGAGTTCGAGGAGCCCGTGGAGATGGCGGATGGTACCGTGGATGCCCGGGTCGCTGTGGAGGCCCATGAGGTGGAGCCTGCTGCTGTTCCTCTTGCAGTGATCGATGGCGGCAAGTAGTGCCTCGTTCTCGTAGAAGCTCCCCTCTCGGATGCCCCGGTTGATCTCCTCCAGAGGCTGCCAGACCACCCTGCCTGCGCCCATGGTGAGGTGGCCGGGCTCGCTGCTACCCTGTGTGCCCTCGGGGACGCCGACGGCGTTGCCCGTGCACTTGAGGAGGGTCCATGGATAGGCCTCCATGTAGTGGTCGTCGTTGGGGGTGTGGGCGAGGTGGGCGGCGTTTCCCCTGGTCTCCTCTGTGTAGCCCCATCCGTCCCTCACCACCAGGATGACCCTAGACATACTCTCTTAATTTGGTTCGAAGGCGATTTAAAGATTTGACCGTTCGAGTCAGCATGAAAAGATGAGCTGACATTCAGGGAGTTCTCTCTATTATCAAATTATTTGAAGCGCGCCCTAAAAATTGGAGAAACATGAAGAGCGCGCCTCGATGTAACCTCCTTAAGCCAATTGATAAATGGTCTTCGCAAGAAGTAACTTGGGTAACAAGCATCGATCATGGGAGTATAAGATTATTTATTGCGATGGCACATCAATGGAGAGCCAGTCATAATCAGCTTCTTGAACATAGACCCAATAAAAGTCAGAATCCACCTTCTTTTTTCTCAGTTCGGACAAGATCTTCTTCGATATCTTTAACGATCTCAAGCTGTTCCGTGATCTCCTCGGAGCACTCGCTGATGCCCGCCACGAGTTTGGACAGCGATGCCGTCATTGAAGATAACTGTGTGACGTTCTGATGTATCATGGCATACTCGATTATCTGTCCAATGGTCTTCGACTCGATTTTTGATTTGAAATAAATCCTAGCGACAATGACCCCAACAATGAACCCCACAACCCCGACAATGAGGTATGTCTCGATGACTTCCAGCACCATTTTTATTCCTCCAGATACCACGATTCCCGAATTTACTCACACATAAAAAGGGGAGATAATTCTGTCGCCATCACCATACCCTAAGAGCCAGATTTTAAAAGGCTTTTAGCCATCAATGTCTGACGGAAATCGGCGACAACACGAGATGAGAGTGCGCATTCGATTCTGGACATGATTGATCGTGCTGATCTCAATAACTCAGGTTTGGTTTGTCCAAGGAAATTAAGAACACCGTAAAGATTAAATCTCGTGATCTGAATTTCTACGAGGTTAAGATGGGTGAATATATTCCACAAGGATAGCCCAATTACTAACGCTGTTTCTAGTTCACACCATCCAAGTAGGCGAGGAATATGACTGAGAGTACGAAAACCAAGAAGTTCGAGAACTTTAGCGAGTGGTACGACAAGGTGCTGCTGGAGGCCGAGATCGTCGACGACCGATACCCCGTGAAAGGCTTCTCGGTTTATCGAGGCTGGGGCTACAGCATCGTCAAGCGCATCTACCAGATGCTTGAGGAGAAACTGGAGGAGAGGGGCCACCAGCCCATGCAGTTCCCCGTTGTGATACCCGAGGACGCCTTCCAGAAGGAAGAGGACCACATCGAGGGCTTCTCCGCCGAGGTCTTCTGGATCACCCACGCCGGGGACAACGAGCTGGATAGGAGGCTCCTCCTCAGGCCGACGTCGGAGACCGCCATCTACCCCATGTTCAAGCTCTGGATCAGGAGCCACGCCGACCTCCCCCTCCTGATGCACCAGACATGCAACGTCTACCGCTACGAGACCAAGGCCACCCGCCCCCTCTTCCGGGGCCGGGAGTTCCTCTGGAACGAGGCCCACACCGCCCACGTCGACTACGACGACGCAGACCGTCAGGTCAGAGAGGGCATAGACATCTACAGCGAGGTCTACGACGCCCTGGGCCTCAGCTACATCAGGCTGAAGCGCCCGGACTTCGACAAGTTCGCCGGCGCCGACTACAGCCTCGCCTTCGACACCTGGAACCCCGACGGCAAGGTCAACCAGATAGGAACAGTCCACCACCTGGGGGACAACTTCGCCAAGGCCTTCGACCTCACCTACGAGGACGAGGAAGGGAACCAGAAAACCGCCTACACGACCTGCTACGGCATGGGCTTCGGCAGGACCCTGGCCGCCACCATCGCCCACCACGGCGACGACAACGGCCTCATCCTTCCCCCGGTCGTCGCGCCCAAGCAGGTGGTCATCGTGCCCATTCCCTTCAGAGGCCGGGAGGAAGACGTGACAGCCTACGCCGAGGAGGCCGAGGCGCAGCTGAAGAAGGACGGGATAAGGGTCGTGCTTGACGACGACAACCGCCTGAGGCCGGGTGAGAAGTACTACAAGTGGGAGATGTACGGCGTCCCCGTCCGGATCGAAATCGGCCCGAGAGAAGCAGATGCGAGATCCGTCACCCTCGTCAGGAGGGACACCAAGGAACGGAGCAAGGCCCAGTTCACAGATCTGGTTGGGGCGGTACGAAGCCTCTTCTCAGGCATCTTCGAGAGTCTGAAGGCTAGAAGCAAGGAGAGGTTCAAGAGCGAGTTAAGAGTCGCAGACAACTTGGACGAGTTAAAGACGCTCATGGACGAGAGGAAGATCGTCAAAGTTGACTGGTGCGGAGACCCCCACTGCGCGTTCCAGCTCAAAGACGGGGTGGCCGGCGAGGTGAGGGGCACCCTCTGGGGCGAGCACGAGGAGCCCGACGGGCCTTGCATCGTCTGTGGGGATCAGGGAAAATATGTGGCATACGTCTCCCGTACCTATTGATCTTAACCTTTTTTCCTTTTGAAATCAGCCCCGCAGAATATACTTATTGCACTTTATTCAACAAGTAGTGAAGTTAGACAAATATAGTTTTAATAAAAATGAGCGCATTTTGTGAACGCGCAATTTAATATAATAGAGTCTAGGAAGTAAAAGCGGGCTTTAACATTGAGAAGGTCAGGGATACGGGTCCTGTTGTCATTGTTGATGCCCCTCCTCAATACCAGCATCCTTGAGAAGAAGGGGGAGGCCTAAATGAACGACCTTGGCCTCTCCAAAAAGTTCGGGCGGGAAATGCATCAAACTTTACATCAGGAACCACTTCAAGGAGACCCCCCCTTTAGAATGTGGGAGACTCCCTTCGGAGGCTAGGATATGGCGAAAGCCAGGGGGAGACTGCTCAGAGGCTCCTTTGGAGTCATCGAGGTGGCAGAGGGGAAGGTTGTCCTCCAAGAGGAGAGGGGGATCATTGGAAAGAGGCTGGTAACTCTCACAGAGCTCCCGATCACCACTACAAAATCCACTAGCCTTAAAGATAATCAACCCCCCTACAGGAAGTTCAAACGCCTCGCCATTAGCTACGAGAAAGACTATGAACAGGACGAGACAATCTTCTTTTCCCAAGAGGAAGAAGCCCTAGAGACAATCAAGGAGATTATCGACACCGATATCGAGAGGCGAAGAATCGAGCTGAAGCAGAACCTGGAAGAGCAGAGAAAGATCAGGGAGGCCCACGTCAATCATATCACTCTCGTGCTGGAGCTCCTCGACCACGTGTTCCAGACACTGATACATCTTGACGGTGAACCCAATTGGGGCCTCATGACGAGGAACCTCGCCGAGGTCGGTCGAATCATCTACGAGATGAAGAAGCTGGCCGTCATCGCCCCCCTGAACTACGACGCCAACGGCCTCGCAGCGGGGGTCAACCAGAGGCTCGCGGACAGCATAAAGGATGAGTGCTACGCCCTCATCTCCATCGTCGACAGGGACGCGGAGAGGCTGGCATATGTAGAGGAAGCCACCAGAGGCTTCGACCTGGAGCTCCACGAGATATTCGTCAAGTCCTACCTCCTCCTGTGGGACATACGCATGGGGGAGCGCCTGGGAGACGTCGTAGACGAGGAGGAGCTTGACAAGTTCATGACCTATATCAGCAGGCTGGAGGGTCACGTAGTCTCAGGCCACTGCATCCAGGGGCTGAGTAGGGTTAAAAGCCTGTATCTTCTGGACGGGATCAGCCCTCACTTCGACAGGATCAGGCTGCTGACGCACCAGTGCCTGAACAGCCTGATCGAATAAACTCGTAAGCTGTTTGTAGAACGGATAGGTGTTAACAATTTACTTCTTTGACGCGATGGGATATTCCTTCATCTGGGACGTATCCTCAGGGGTACCAGGCACAGTGCCCGATATTGGTAAAAGCATCTTACTTTAAATATCCCGGAAGTGCGACATGGAGTATAGGAGTCTAGATACGTGAAGAGTTACATCAAGCTCTATGGGCCTTCCATCGATAAAGGCATGGAGGCGCTCGAAGAGTTGCTCAAGGATCTCAAGAAGAGGTACCAGTACGGAGAGATGGTCTCCCACATCATCTCGGTGGTGGATCCATCCCTCGATCTCCTCACAGGGCAGCTGATTCGTGGTGGAAAAGAGTTCCTCGGGGAGGACGACTTCGTCGTCAAGTGGGAGCAGATCCCCAGCTTCGATCAGGTCAGGGGATTGATTAGACAGATCGACGAGGCTCTACTGTACACGGGATGCAGATACACCATCACGACCAAGCCGGCTTAAACTTAAAGATCTCGATGTTTCACGCTGAACGCTCAAATTTTTTCACGTTCCCATCGCTTCTCAACGAGGCTTCCCAAACAGGTTTACGATTATCGAGATCAAGGAGAGAATGATGAGCAGGGGAGAGGTGACGAAGTAGAAGCCGTCCTTCCTGTACACCCATACAATGATCCATGGCAGCTTCTCGAGATTTGGGAGGTGGCGGGCGATGAAGGGGAGCATGACAAGGATGATGCCGCTCAATATGAGGATCAATCCCATCGCGGTGAAGGGCCTATAATACGACTCCATCTCGCCCACTGTCTTATCCTTCTGAGCTTTTTATATAAAAATGGGGAATCCATAGAAAGTGTTATAACAGCTATTGCATTCCCCGAACAAGAGCCCATTGGAGTGAGCGGAGACGAGGATCGTTGTCATGGGACCACCGGGTTCCGGCAAGGGAACCCGCGCGAAGATGATAGGAAAGATGTACCGCATCCCGGTCATAGCCGCCGGGGACATGCTCAGGGAGGCCGTAGCAAATGGAACCGACGAAGGAGCGGTGGCCAGGGCCTACATGAGCCGGGGAGAGCTGGTCCCGGATGACATCGTGATAAGAATCACGGAGGAGCGTCTTAGCAAGCCCGACACGAAGAAGGGTTTCGTCCTCGACGGGTTCCCCCGGAGCATGAGGCAGGCGGTGGCCCTCGATAGGATCCTCAAGAAGCAGAACGCCACCCTCGACACCCTGTTGTACGTCACTGCGAAACCGGACACCATAGTGGGTAGGCTGTCGCTGAGGAGAACGTGCCCCAAGTGCGGCGCCGTCTACCACCTCGAGGACAAACCTCCAAAAAAGGAAGGTTGGTGTGATGAGTGCGGGGGTAGACTCATACTGCGGGAGGACGACGTGGAGGAGATCATCCGACACCGGTTCGAGGTGTACGAGAAGCAGACCTTCCCGATACTAGAGAGGTATCAAGCGGGGGGAAAAATAAAGGAGATCAGCGGGGAACTCGATATCAACCAGATCCCGGGAGCCATCGAGGAGATCTTGGGGAAACCTCAGGTCTTGTAGCCGAACTTGCGGAGGATATCCTTCCTCCATCTGATGCCTTCCTCATCTTCTACGCCGAGGGGCTTCTGACCATCGATCACACCCAGGACCCCCCTCCCTTGCTCCGTCTCGGCCACGATGACCTCGAGGGGGTTCGCGGTGGCGGCGTGGATGTTGCAGACCTCGGGCACAACCTTGATCTGGTTCAGGACGTTTATTGGGAAGGCCTCCCTCAACAGAATCACGAAGGAGTGGCCGCATCCCAGCCTGAGAGCGTTCTCGGCCGCCTTCTCCTTGAGCTCTTCATCGTTCCCCTCGTACCTCACCAGGCGATCGCCGGAGGATTCGCAGAAGGCGAGGCCGAACTTGACCGTGGGGGTGGATGAGGCCATAGCCTCGTAGAGGTCCTCGACGGTCTTTATGAAGTGGCTCTGGCCCAGGATCAGGTTGCAGCCCTCAGGGGTCTCTAGCTTCACGACTTCTAGCTCCATTTGTAAAACCATGATAGATTCTTGTCACCGGCTTAATGAGGGTTGTGAACTGAAACAAAGATATTAAGACGGAGTGCAAGATTCTAAACTGGATGACCACAGAGAGGCGGCGTCAGGGGCCAAGGGGCTCAAGCCCGAGGCGGGAGTACCCACACCTCGGAGGGGGGGACACCCTCTACAGCGTCGCCCCCTACGTCCCCACGCCCATCGACGTCGTCAGGACGATGCTGAAACTTGCGGAGGTGGGGCCATACGACTTGGTCTATGACCTTGGCTGTGGGGATGGCCGCATCCTCTTCACCGCCGTCGAGGAGTTCGAGGCGATGGGCGCCGTGGGATACGACATCAACCCCGCCATATGCAACCCAGTCAGCGTGAAGGTCGAAAAGAGAGGGATGGGGAAACGTATCAAGATCGTGAACGGCAACTTCTTCCTGGCGGATCTCTCCCCCGCCTCCGTGGTCACGTTGTACCTGACCACGTCCGGTAACTCCAAGCTGCGACCGAAGCTGGAGGAGGAGCTGAGGGAGGGAGCCAGGGTGGTCAGCCACGACTTCCCCATCCACAACTGGACCACGAGTAAAACTGACCCCCCCGAATACTACACGGTGGGTTCCCACAAGATCTACGTCTACAGCATCCCGGACGCTTACGAGAGAAGGAAAAACATCCTCCGCAGCCCCGGGGAGGAGAGCCGCTGGAAGAGGATAAGAGACATTTTCCGGAGAGAAGATTTCCGCTAGACTGCCCCAAGGACCAGGGCCAGGAGGGCCATCCTCAAGTAGATGCCGTGCTTCATCTGATCGAAGTAGAGGGCGTGGGGCGTGTCGTCCACGTCCGTCGAGATCTCGTTGATCCTCGGAAGGGGGTGCATCAGCCTCATGTCCTTCTTCGCCCCGGCCAGGTACGCCTTGTCTATCAGGTAGACATCCTTGACCTTCGCGTACTCGGTGGGATCGGAGAACCGCTCCTTCTGGATTCTGGTCGTGTAGAGGATGTCCAGCTCGGGGAGTACACCCTTGAGGTCGCCGGTCTCGGTGTAGTCCAGCTTCCCCTCGACGTCGTCGACGACGTCCTGCCTCATCCTGAGGACGTCTGGGGAGACGAAGTAGACCTTGACATCGTAGTTCCTCAGGGCCACTGCGAGGCTGTGCGTCGTGCGGCCGTAGAGGAGGTCGCCGGCGAGGGCGATGGTGAGGCCGTCGATGGCGCCCTTCGCGGTCTTGATCGTGTGGAGGTCGAGGAGGGCCTGAGTCGGGTGCTCCCAGGGTCCGGAGCCTCCGTTTATCACGGGAACGGAGGCCACCTTTGCGGCCAGCCTCGACGACTCCTCGTCGGGGTGGCGCATCACGATGACGTCGGAATATTGGCTCACGGTCCTGATGGTGTCGGCTAGGGACTCCCCCTTCTCCACCGAGGAGCCCGCGGGAGTCGCGAAGCCTATGACGCTCCCGCCCAGCCTTTGCATGGCTGACTCGAAGCTGAGCCGGGTCCTGGTGCTGGGTTCGAAGAACAGGGCGGCCATGACCTTCCCCTTGAGCATGTCGGAGCCTTTCTCCTCCAACGGGATCATGTCGTCGGAGGTGTCGAGGACATAGTCGATCTCCTCCCTGTTGAACTCCCTCATGGAGATGATGTCTCTACTCTTGAAGGATGCTGAACTTACCATGCTATGTACCGTACTTCATACATGCTATGAAGTTATAAATTTGACAGGTTCCAAACGAGTGGAACCCTTTCAAGATCGTAGATAGAAATCGGAATGGAATGAGGAAAAGAGGATCCTCAACCCGTATCCTCAGGGGTGGATGTGGGTGCCCGTTTTCCCGTCGACGGCTTCGACCACGTGCTCCAACGACGAGATGATGGCCCTCTTGCCACCCCACTTGACGAACCTGATGCAGGCCTCGACCTTCGGCCCCATGCTCCCCCTGAGGAAGTGCCCCTCTTCCAGGTACTTCTCCGCCTCCTCAACGGACACGTCCCTGACCGGCCTCTGGGTCTCCTTCCCGAAGTCCAGATAGGCGTACTCCACGTCGGTGAGGATGAGGAAATCGGTGGCCTCGATGGCCTCGGCCATCCTCTCCCCGGCCTTGTCCTTGTCTATGACCGAGAAGACCCCCTGGAGATTTCCTTCCTCGTCCCTTATGACGGGGATTCCTCCTCCGCCCGAGGCGACCACGACGACCCCCATGTCCACCAGCTTCCTTATGGTCCCGCCCTCGACGTTCTTGATGGGGTCGGGGGAGGGGACTACCCTCCTGAAGGGCTTTGGCTTCACCCCGGTGGGAACCACCTGCTTGATGACGAAGCCGGTCCTCTTCTCTTTCAGGTACTCCCTTCCCGCCGGTGGGTTGATCACGTATCCCTGTTCCTCCGCAAGCTTCTCGGCCTCCTCCTTGGAGAAGAAGTTGCCTATGGGCTTCGTGGGGTCGAGGAACTCTGGGTCGTCTGGGCTGACCAAGACTTGGTTCACGACGGAGAGGACGGGGATCTTCGCCACTCTTCCGCCCGCCGCCATGAGGTGGTTCTGCAGTATCTGCTGGAACATGTATCCTATCTGGCCCTGGCTCATGGAGCCCACGACGTCGAACGCCTGGGCCGGAACAAGCTCCAAACCGGCTTCCTGCTGGACGAGGAGGTTCCCCACCTGGGGGCCGTTCCCGTGGGTGATGGCGATCCTGTCATCCTCGCCCTGCCTCTGGATGAGCTTCACTATCTGCTCGCAGGTGATGGCCACGTTACGCATCTGCTCCTGCGTGGTACCTTCCTCGTCAGCCCGTTTGATGGCGTTTCCGCCGAGCGCGATCAACAACTTCCTTCCCATCGAAGACACCCTTCAATCCGTGAGGAATGAAATATTACTGCAAGAATTATTTATACCTTTTAATGACCAGATGATAAGCACGTATCGCTTATCATAACTTGGAGGATGTGGCCGCATGCTAGAGGCAATAGCAGAAGAAGTCGATGGGAGGAGAGGCGAAGCGATCTCCTTCATGCAGAAACTCATACAGGCACCGAGCCCCAGCGGCGCCGAGGCAAAGGCTGCAGAGGTCGTCGCAGATATGATGCGGGATGCAGGATTCGACTCTTTCAATGTGGATCGGCTCCACGATGTCATGGGGACCATCGAGGGCTTTGGAGGAGGCAGGAGCCTGCTTTTCAACGGCCACATAGACCACGTCCCCGAGGGGGACATGGAGGACCCCTACTCCGGGAGGCTCATGGACGGCGCTCCCTTCGGCGTCGAGGGGGAAGTCGTCTACGGGAGGGCCGCCTCGGACATGAAGGGCTCTGTGGCCGCCATGGTCATGGCAGGAATGATCCTCAAGGAGCTGGGGATCGAGCTCAAAGGGGATTTCAAAATAGCGGCCGTGGCGCAGGAGGAGACAGGCGGCGCCGGCACCATCGCCACCATCGAGGAGAGCCACTTCCTCGGGGACATCGTGGTGATAGGGGAGGCCACCAACATGGACATCGCCCTCGGCCACAGGGGAGGGGCCAGGGCCGACATTGTAGTGAAGGGCAGGAGCTGCCACGCGAGCGCCCCCGAGAGGGGGATCAACGCGCTGTACAAGGCCTCCGACATCATCTCAAAAATCAGATCCGACCTAGTCCCGAGGCTCCCGGATCACCCCGTGTTCGGTAGGACCTCCCTCGCCGTGACCCGGATCGCCGTCAAGCCCGACACCCCAAACGTGGTCCCGGAGGAGTGCTCCTTCCACCTCGACGTCAGGAACACGCCGAACTACCCCCCGGAGGCCCTGAAGAGAGACCTTGAGGGGCTGATAGCCTCGATGAGGAAGGGCGACCCGGAGCTGGAGGCAGTCGTCATCCCTTCTCGTCGAGCCGGGAGCTCCAGGGACTTCACCGGCTTCTACACTGACCCAGAGAAGCACCCCGTCGTGGGAGAGGCGAGGAGAGCCGTCGCAGAAGTCCTCGGCCGCGACCCAGCGTTGAAGACATGGACTTTCGCCACAGACGGCCGATTCTACGCGTGGAGGGGGATCCCCGTAATAGGGTTTGGACCCGGCGAGGAGCGGTTCGCCCATACCCATCAGGACCACGTGATGGTGGACGACTACCTAAAGTCGATTACGACCTACGCATGGTTGGCCTGCAAGATCTGCGGCGTCGGATGAAAAGGCCCATCCTCGAAGTGGTTGGCTGTCCACGGCTAGGGATACAAGCCCAGCCGCCTGAGCAGCGGGACCAACGTGGGGGAGATTTCATAGCCCGGGATCTCCTCCGACTTCACCCATTTGGCCTCGAGGGCATCCGAGGCAGCCCTGAGCGAACCACCCTTAGGCGTGACGAGGTAGTCGACTATGACGAAATGGAACTTTATGAGGGAATTGTCGTCCCTGACGATCTTGTCGACGACCCCCAAGAGTTTGACGACCTCTACGTCGAGGCCCGTCTCCTCCTTGGCCTCGCGGACGGCGGCGTCCTCCGCCTTCTCCCCCACCTCGACGAGGCCCCCTGGAATTGACCAGAAACCAGCGTCCGGCTCCGCCGCCCTCTTGATGAGCAGGTAACGCTCTCCGTCCTGGATGAGGGCTCCGACTCCGACGATGGGCTTCTCAGGGTAGAGGCGTCTCTTGCTCATCTCCGACGCATTGAAACGGATCCCACTGCCTAAAAAATGGTCCGGACCCTCAGAGGGTTTATAATCTCCAGATCGGATGGGTCCTGAGGGGTTGAAGATGCTATGAGACTTCTAGTCTTCACCCAGGGGCATTATGGAGAACGTATTCTGGAGAACATCAGGACACACGCACCCCGTGACTGGATCATCTCCCGGATCTCGTTACCAAGGGATCTCCCTCCGATCATCGAGGAGCCAGAGGAGACGATAGACGGGCTCAAGCTGGAGGGAGAATGGGACCTCGTCATCTTCATGGGGGAGAGCCCATCTGCATTCTCACTGATCCCCGCGATCCTCGAAAGTATCTCGGCGTCGGCCATAATTGCCCCGGCAGACGACTACTCCTGGCTGCCTTTAGGCCTGGAGCGCCAGATAAAATCCGAGATCGAGCACATGGATGTGAGCATCGTTTTCCCGCGGACCTTCTGCACCCTCGCCCCGACCGGCGACCCCGCCATCGACGAGTTCGCCCGGGTCTTCGGCTCTCCCCGCCTGAGATTGGAGACTGAGGACGGCGCCGTGAGAAGCGTAAAAGTCCTCAGGGGGGCACCGTGTGGGTCTACCCGGTACATGGCTGAGAAGCTCCCCGGAACCAGGATCGAGGAAGCCGGATCAAGGGCAGGTACCCTTGTCCAGATCTACCCGTGCCTGGCGTCTAGGAGGGTGGATCGCCACTTCGGGGATGCTCCCATCCACGTGGCGGGTCACATCGCCCAGAAGGCTGTGGAGAGAGCCATGGAGGAGTAGTCGACCTACATCAGCTGTCGGCAAGCACCGGTATCTGCGCGGTCTCTCCTCGGGAGGTTTGCTCCATGTGGATGAAGCGGCTCAGGGGGGTGGCGATGGCTGATGCTGGGTAGACCTCGGGCAGCACCTTGACCCAGATGGGGAACCGGCACTTCAGGGCGGTGCCCTTGACGATGGCCTCTCCCTGGGGCAGGACCCCGATGAGCTGGGCGAACTTTTCCCCCACGATCTCTCCGAGGCGCTGCTTGTCCAGGTCCTCGAGGCTGTGGCAGATGATGTTGTTCGCGCACTGGGTGACCACCGTCTTGTCCACTGTCGCGAGGCGCTGGGTCACTATCCAGAGGCCGACCCCGTTCCTGCCTCCGTTGGTGGCTATCTCTTTCACCACGCCTAGGAGCCTTCCCCTGGTGTCTTTGTCTCCTAGATCGAACACCCCTCTCTGGGGGGCGTAGTACATCGCCTCCTCCAGGACGATGACGCAGCCGAACCTCCTGTTCTCCAGGGCCTCCCCGAAGATCCTCCTGAGGACCTGGGCCACCACGAGG
>JAUVHT010000156.1 GCA_030593155.1 Candidatus Bathyarchaeota archaeon | reverse complement strand
GTTTGGCGCGGTCATCGTCAACAGCAACACCATAGTCGGAACCGGCTACAACGGCACCGCGAAGGGGGTGATAAACTGCTACGAGGTCGGATGCATCAAGGACGAGAAGAACCTCCCCCAGAACAAGGCCTACGACCTCTGTCCGGCCGTACACGCCGAGGAGAACGCCATCATCAATTCCAGCAGGACCGACAGGATCGGGGCAACACTCTACATCGCCGGCATCAACGCCGATGGAGAGTACACCAAGGCGGTGCCGTGCCAGAGGTGTAAGCGTAAGATCATCAACTCCGAGATCGAAGAGGTCGTCCTCCTCGACGAGACCGGGAAGCCGGTGAGGATCGACGTCAAGGACTTCGTCCAAGACGACACGAACTGGTACATTAAAGAACTCGCGAAGATCCGTAACTCGGACGATTGAAATCCATTTAAATCAATCCTGGTTGATTTTTTCGTGAGGAAATGGAGCCCTAATCTAGTTCGTCGAACCTTTTTATACGTCCATGACTGCCTTTCAATTGTACGTGATACTTGTGAATCCATACGAAACGATAGGCATCATAATCCTCGCGGGCCCCCTCGTCGCCACGGTGGGAGGCATCATCTACGCAATGGTCACGGACATGTTCAGGGGTTCAAGGCCTAAACTCATGATATCGTTTCTCAGTAGTGGAAACGCCCAAGACGACGCCAAGAAGGGTGAGGCTCGCAGAAAAGACTCAGAATTATGGGCCTACATAAAAGAGCTGAGAAGACGCATACGGTGACATCCCAAGACCCCATCATATCAAGTTTATTAACATCATTACCAGACGTGTGCACCTAACCTTATACGAGGTTGAGGTCATATCCAGAATCCGAGGATGAGCCATTGAGATACAGAGACAGGGATGCTCCGGTCACCAAAGACGGCCTTATCTTCAGGACCTATGGGTATGATCACCCCCCCGACTCGTGCTTCTGCGATCTGGAATACGCCCCGGAAACCCTGAGCAGATCGGAGGACCCAAGAGCCCTGAGGGACGGGCTCCCCACCAAGTACTACAAGTTCTACTTCGACGGCGGTCTCAAATTCGCCATGAATCATACCCCCCCTTATCGACTCGTCCACAAGCCACTAGACATAGAGATGGTCGGGGTAAGAGACCGGCAGCTTTCCCGAGTCGTACGGCCAGAACTAAGATTGCAGGAACTAATCGAAACGGAGGGTGACCCCCTGATCGAGGCCTGCGAGGAGGTTCTGGATCTTGTAACAGACAGCTCCTCCCTGAATCTTGGGGACTTTGGCGTCTTCGGCTCCCTCGCCCACAGATTCCACAACCCGAGATACAGCGACATAGACCTCATCATATACGGGATAAGGGAGCTCCAGGAGCTCAGGGCCACCCTCACGGAGCTCTATAGGGGCGGACCGCTCAGGAACGAATTCGAGGACTGGACGTCTGAGGACCCCCCAGCCCACTGGAACTTCACCCACTACGCGAAGGAGGATTACGGTGCCGCTCAGAGGCGGAAAGGCATCTACGCGGTATACCCCTCGGAGGGCCTGAACCGGGATGTGAAGGTAGAGTTCGAGCCGGTCAGGAGGTGGGACGAGATCACAAACGAATACGGCTCGACCAAGAGAATAGAACCCCTGGGAAGGGTGCAAGCCGTCGGGGAGATACTCTCCGGAGAGGAGGGGGGCTTCATGCCCGCCATCTATCCCGTCAGGCTGAGGGAGATCGACCATGACATCGATTGCCGCGACGTTGTACGTGTCGTATCCTTCGTTGAAGAGTTCCGCCTCCAACTTGGCACCCGCGAGGAGGCGCTGATCAGGGGAAACCTGGAGAGGGTAGAGAGAGATGACGACTCATTCCATCAGATCACCCTGAGCTATGGCCCGGACTACTTCGATCAGGTTATCAAACCAGTTGGAAGCACGCGCTAAGTTTAAATTGTCCTCGGTAAGACTTTGAAAGAGGCTGGAAAATGAGTCTGGAGAAAAAGATGAAAGACCTAGAGCAGGAGATTCAGCTCGTGATGGACAAGTTGGATGGTATCGAGGAGCGCCTTGACGATATCGATGAAAAGTTCAAAGAGCTCGATGAAAAGATCTCTGACATGACCTAGAGACTCCAATAGATCTTCCCGGATGCGATTGTGAAACCTTTTAATTCCCATCAGCCCTAGGCAGGCTGAGTAGAATGTCCTTCGGCGAGCACACCTCGAAGCAGATCACAGGAACCAAGGGCGACGACCTCAAGGGGCGGAGGATCATCCTCTGCGTCACTGGGAGCGTCGCGGCCATCAAGAGCCCTGAGATCGCCCGGGAGCTGATGCGTCTGGGGGCCGAGGTCTTCACAGTGATGACCCAGATGGCCCAGAAGATCATCCATCCCTACATGATGGAGTGGTCCACCGGCAACCCCGTCGTGACAGAGCTCACGGGCCAGATCGAACATGTCACATATGGAGGCGATCACCCAGACAGAGCCGACCTCGTCCTCGTGGCGCCGAGCACCGCCAACACCATAGGGAAGGCAGCGGCAGCCATAGACGACACTCCCGTAACGACCCTCCTGACCACCGCCATAGGCGCAGGGATACCCATAATCATAGCGCCCGCCATGCACGCGTCCATGTACAGGCACCCCCTCGTCATGGAAAACGTGAGGAAGCTCCAATCCATCGGCGTCGAGGTCCTGATGCCCCGTCTCGAGGAGGAGAAAGCCAAGATACCGGGGACCCAGGAGATCATAGAGGCCGTAGTCACAAAGCTCTCGGGGGAGAGGAGCATGGAGGGGCTCAAGGTCCTGATCACCGCAGGGCCCACAAGAGAGTACCTCGACGGCTTCAGGTTCATCTCGAACCCGAGCTCGGGGAAGATGGGGGTCGCCGTCGCGGAGGAAGCCTTGAGGCGAAAGGCCGAGGTCACCCTCGTCTACGGGCCTGGGACGGCTGCTCCGCCTTCCGGCGCG
>JAUVHT010000087.1 GCA_030593155.1 Candidatus Bathyarchaeota archaeon | reverse complement strand
GCCCTCATGATCAGCCAGGCCTTCCTCCTGAGGGGCCAGTTCTCCCTCAGCTGGTTCATGAATCTACTGAGCAGCCCCGAGTATGTCTCCTTCACCCCCAGGGGTGGGAGGCTGTTCGATGTGCGCAGGGGAGTCATGTATCTATGGGGCTACGACTACGGTATCCTCCTGAACTCGCTGATGGTAGCCTTTATGGTGACCATATTCTGCTCCATCATCGGGGTCGTGGCGGCGATGCTAATGGGCCGCTATAGATTTCCCGGGAAGGGCCTATTCAGGGTGCTCCTCCTCGTCCCCCTCCTGGCGACCCCGTTCGTGAACGCCTACGTGATAGGTAAACTGTTCAACCCGAGGGGAGGGCTGATCAACTACATCCTAGTGGACCTGCTCCACCTTCTTCCCTGGAGGCTCGACATCGACGGCCTCGTGGGAGTGACCCTTGCCCAGACCCTCTCCTATTATCCCATCGTGTTTCTGAACGTCTTGGCCTCCCTGAACAACATCGACCCCAGCGTCGAGGAGCAGGCGGAAAACCTCGGTGCGAAGGGGTTCAGGCTGTTCAGGACCGTCACCTTCCCCCTCTTCCGTCCTGGGCTGGCCGCAGGGGCCATCATCGTCTTCATATTCAGCCTCGAGGACCTGGGCGCCCCCATCGGCTTCACCGGGGCGAGGGCGAACCCCCTGTCAAGGAAGTTGGTATCATACCAAATATACAGTTCATTTGCTGAGGCCTTGACCGGCAGCATATCGCCGAAGATCCTAGCCCTGGCGGTCATCATCCTCGTACTGGCTGTCGTAGGCTTCCTAGCAATACGACGGTACGTCAACCTCCGGACCTACGCGATGCTGAGCAAGGGGGGCCGATGGAGCCCGCGGCTGAGGACGCCTTCTCTCGCCACCCAGATTACCATCATCGTCTTCCTCGTCTTCTTTGTCACCTTGGCCTCGATGCCCCAGATAGGGACGGTGCTCCTCGCGACCACCAACTGGGCCATCAGCGGCACGCTGCCCACCAAGGTGACGGGTGAATACCTTGCCACTCTGATCACCAACCCAGACGTGTCCCGGGCGATCGTGAACAGCCTCATCTACTCCGGCTTCGCCGTGGTGATCATGGTTCTTGTCGGGGCGAGCATCGCATATGTGGCCTCCAGGAAGAATCTGCCCGGGAGCTCCGTCCTCGACGTGCTGGCCACAATCCCCGTTGCCGTGCCAGGCATAGCGTTGGCAGTGGGCTACTTCATGTTATTCTCCTCAGGGGTCTTCCGGGGATCTCTATTGGATCCCCTTCTCGACCCCGCCCTCCTCCTGGTGTTCGCCTATTCCATAAGGCGGCTCCCTTTCACCACGAGGGCGATCTCCGCGGGCCTCCAGCAGGTGGACAAGAGCCTAGAGGAGTCCTCAATGAACCTAGGCGCCAACAGGCCCACCACATTCTTCAAGATCGTGCTGCCTCTCATCAGCGGTCACATCCTAGGCGGGAGCATCCTATCCTTCGTCTACTCGATGTCGGAGGTCAGCACCAGCGTCACCCTCGGGGCGTTCAGGGAGGACAGGGTGCCCATCACCTTCTTCATCAGCCAGATCATCTACGGGGCCGCCGCGGTGGGGGCGGTGAGCATCGGGGCAAGCCTTTGCGTCCTGCTGATGGCGGTCCAGATAACGGCCATGGTCATCTCCAACTACGTGCTGAAGCAGAAGGTGGCATTCCTGGGAGTGTAGAAAATGGTTGAAGTAGTTCTGAAAGGAATCACGAAAAGGTTCGGGGACGTGGTCGCGGCTGGCGACGTGAACCTCAAGATCGAGGACGGGGAGTTCTTCACCCTCCTGGGGCCCAGCGGCTGCGGGAAGACCACCACGATGAGGGTGGTGGCGGGTCTGGAGTATCCGGACGAGGGGCGGGTCTATTTCGGGGACGAGGACGTGACAGACCTTCCGCCGTATAAGCGGAATACGGGGATGGTCTTCCAGAACTACGCCCTCTGGCCCCACATGAAGGTCCACGAGAACGTGGCCTACGGCCTCAAAGTGAGGAAGATATCCAACGAGGCAATCAAGGACAAGGTCCAAGAAGTCCTGGAGCTAGTCAAGCTGGGCGGCCTTGGAGATCGGTTCCCCAGCCAGCTTAGCGGGGGCCAGCAGCAGAGGGTAGCCCTGGCCCGGGTGCTAGTCATCAACCCGGATCTCCTCCTCCTAGACGAACCCCTGAGCAACCTTGACGCGAAGCTCAGGGTGGAGATGAGGGAGGAGATCAAGGACCTCCAGAAGAAGCTGGGGATCACCACCATCTACGTAACCCACGACCAGGAGGAGGCGATGGTCATCAGCGACCGCATCGCCATCCAGGACCACGGAGTCATCAGGCAGGTGGGCTCCCCCTTGGAGATCTACAGGAGGCCCAACAACATCTTCATAGCTACCTTCATCGGCAGGGGGACCCTGCTCGAGGGGGTTGTGGAGAACGCAGGAGAATCCATACGGGTCAAGGTAGGGGACTCGTACGTCCACGGTGTGGCCTCCACCGCCGACATGGACATACGGGAAGGCGATAAAGTTGCATGCGTCCTGAGGCCCGAGAGCTTCATGGTGAAGACGCCTGACGAACCCCACAACGTTTTCGAGGGCGTCACAGAGTGGGCTGCCTTCGTGGGCCATCACACCGAAGTCCGGATAGACGTGAAGGGGAACAAGCTCCTCGTCGACGTCCCCTCAGACATCGAGACGCCGGTGGGCGAGACGCTCAGGGTCTACCTACCCCAGAGCGACACGGTTATACTTCCATTGGAGGATGATTGATGATGAAACCCGTCATAAAGAAAACCCTGAAACCGATCTCAGCAATCCTGCTGGTTCTGTTTGCGGTCTGTACAATTATCATTTCGGATGATGCATGGATCTATGGCCAGACGCTGGTGATCTACACCTCTCCTGTAAAATACCCCCTGCCTACATGTCCTGAGCCCGTCCTCCTAGGAGGCACTCTGAGAGTCGAGGTTGATGTCGGAGCAGGCGCGGACGGATGGACGGCGAGATTGTTTTCCAAATATGTTTCCTCACCGCTCATACTTGAGAACAGCAGCTATTCGACTGCGAGGGGCTGGACCCTGTTCTTCCAAGTCCCCGGAATCATGCGTACTGGGCTCTATTCACTCAACTTGGAATATAGCGATGGGAGAGATGATATAGATCATGTTCAGCCCAGATGCGTGTGGGTTCTTGAAGAATGGCCTGAAAAGTTCACTATAGGCCATGTTACGGACACCCACTTGGCCGACGGCGCCGATGTCTTCGCCACAAGTTTCTATGAGGCCAACCTGATCCGACCCGACTTCATCATATTCACGGGAGACATAGTGGACCTGGAGACCACGGCCAGCGCTTGGAGGTACTTCCAGGCCATACTGGACTGGCTGGAGGTCCCCGGCTTCTTCCTCCCGGGGAACCACGACTACGGCTCAGGATCGATCTACTACCAGCGCTACGCCGGGCTGACCAACTATTCGATCACGCTGGGAGACTTCCTCTTCCTGGCCCTCGACTCCGATGGCGGAGGCTACATGACCCCGGAACACCTGCGATGGGCTGAGGGGGTCCTGCAGCGGCACCCGGACAAGGTCAAGATAATCGGATTCCACCACCCCCTGTTCAGTGCGGGTGACGGAGGAGAAATTACGGGAAGCTGGGAGAATATGGGGGACCTTGAGGACTATATGTATTTCACATGGAAAGAAAACATCGGAGTCGCTGGCGAGCTGCTCAGGCTGGTTGAGGAGTACGACATCAGACTGATCCTGGCTGGCCACGTCCACAGGGACGTCATCTACATCTACAACGAAAGGCACCACTTCGTCACCACGGCCCCATCGGGGGGAAGCCTACCGTCGGGATATTATCCCGGCACCCGCCTCATCGAGGTTGATTCAGAGGGTAACATCGGATACGACGAGTATACCCAAGCGGGGATGTTCGATCCGCCCAACTCGATCCCTACCGGGTACGTCGAGTGGTACTACAAGACATTCAACGACGGGACCGGAACCGTAGTCTCAGCCATCGTGGAGAACGGCCTTAACCGGGATCTGACGGATGCCGTTTTGGAGTTCGTGGTCAGCGGGGAGCACCCTGTGGAGGGCTATCAGTTCTACCCGGTCCAACCTGAAGGAGTCGAGACGGTGACGACGGAGGCAGGCCACTATTTCATTGCGACGCTGGATATTCCCGCCAACAGCATCCTGAACCTGACCCTCGCCGCGGAGCCAGACGAGGCCAAACCCTCGATCGAAATAGGATTCCCCATGGAATACGAACCGGGGGCAGACATCTCTGTTACCATTGACGTTGAGGACACTGGCTGGGGCGTTAGGGCAGTGACT
>JAUVHT010000110.1 GCA_030593155.1 Candidatus Bathyarchaeota archaeon | reverse complement strand
TGGTGTCATCGCAGTGTTGACGCTGGTGAAGGGCTTCGTCCAGCCCTCCTCCGTCTTCTACCTGTTAGCTTCGGTCGCCTCGAGCGGAGTGACGCTCTTCTTCACCATAGTCACCGTGAGTCTGGGGCGGTTCGAAGACCTGGCGAACTTGGGCATGACCACCATAACCATGGAAGTCCCGGGAGCCTTGAACACGATGACCCTCGACTTCAGGCTGTTCGTCTGGATCACCGCCGCGACGGTTGCCCTGAAGATAGTCGAATCATTCCTAGAGTATGCAGATGCTAGGAAGCAGAAGGCAGCGGATGCCCCGCATCCTAGATGATAGGATAGGTTAACCACCCCTTTTTTAAAATAGGATTGATAGGCAGGTCAGGGCGCCCTCGCACTTCTCGAACTCGCTGACATCCATGGGGATGACATCGTATCCTGCTTCCCTCAATATTTTGTGGGTTCGAAGATTCCCTTTCGGGATGAGCACGTTGTCGCCCACGGTCAATGTGTCCGCGGCGTACTCCTCCCCCTCGGGGACGATAAGGGTCTCTAAGCCTTTGAGGGTGGGGTGGTCAGAATATTTCATCGTGACTATGACATTGCCTCTCCCGAGGCTCGTGAGGTAGCTCTTGAGGTGTACTATGCTGGGGTCGACGATGGTATCCACCTTGACCCGGAGCCAGTCTCTCATCTGGGCCACCCCCTCCATGTTCGTCCTCTGGGTTACTCCACTGATGAGGCGGTCGGGGAGGTGCACCACGTCGCCGCCTTCAATGGTGGCGGGAGCCTTGGCCCATTTCACGGGCATATACTCCTTGAGGACAACCTCCACGCCGGGTTGCTCCCCCCTCCTGCTTTCTTTGGCCATCCGGCAGATGAGGGCCCGGCCTCCGTGGACGACGGCGTTGTCCTCGATGAAGCACGAGTCCGGATGAACGTTGTCTCTAGGGATGTGGATGACCTCAAGGCCGACCTCGGTTAGGGTTTCGCAGTACTTCACATGTTGAGCCCTAGCCCTGGCCGTGTCGACGGTGTGATGCAGCTGGTGGGATGAGATGCAGTCGGGATATCTGTCCCCCGGCTCGCGTACTAACGCGTGTGTTGGCTCCAAAATTCTCACTGACATGGGTAGCCGTTGACCCTCGATAAAAAATTTCACTTAAAGAAGGGCTTCAGTTGGGGTTTCTTCTGGTAGCCATGGATAATCGGTATCCCGCCTCTGTATCGCGGGTTGAGTATTGGGGTAGTTTCCTTTGTTCCTCATCGCAAGTGTAGGTCGAGGGTAGGAATCTCAGGGCGATAAACCCTTTATAAGGCCGGAGCCAAGGCTCAAGTGGAGAGGGCCTAACCACATTTCGAAACCCCCATGTTCCTCGACCTCGCGCTCTCTCCAACTCTTCATTACACTTTCTTCCGTGTTGGTCCCGCGAGCTTAACCGAGGCATCATGAGATCCAGGTTTGCATCAACCAAGCTGTTCCATTCACAATGGCGTGGCCCACGATGCAACCTGTGACATTCCTAGACCTGAGAAACACGAGGCCGTTGAGGAAGCCCAGGAGGAGAACCGGGATGAGGAGGAATGGGAACCCTGCAGAAACATGGTGGCGATGAACTAAAACGAAAAGGAGGGATTGAAGCAGGTTCAGCCCTAGATTATGTCTGGAAAAATCGCCGCCTTCTTTCGCAAGGAAGCCGAGGAAGAAACCTCGGTACGAGACCTCCTCGTATAGAGGATACCATACGACGTCGATCAACATTGACCAAACGCTCGGTACGGGGGCCTCCCTCACCCCCCTGTAGAGAATAAAAATCGGATAGTATGCACCAGCACAAGAAACCCTGCTAAGAGGCCGAGGCTCAGGGATTTCCTAAGTCTTCGTCTTCCTATGCCGATGCGTGATAGGCTTTCTCCGCAATGGGCCCTCGTAAAAACAAACGGGAGCAGGATCAAAGGATAGAAGGATCCCTTGACCCATAATACAAAGAACACCAACAAGACCGTGATCGGCTTCACTCTATTCCCTGACATGGCGTCCCCCCCCGATCAGTGCCCCTCTGATGATTTATCTATTAAAACCGAGCAACTGCCCTTTTTCAGATTACCCTGTCTTAATGTATTGAGAGACATCGCAGTCCAGCGTTTTCAATGACATCAAAACCAATGAAAAATCACGAAATAAAACGGAAAAAATTGATGATAGTCAGACGAGCTTTTCCCCGGCGAGCTTCTCAACCGCCAATATGACTGCTTGGGTGCCCTTCTGAGTCAGGCCCTCGGCTTCCAGGCTCCGGAACATCTGGTGGACCACCGATGTGCCCACAAGGGGCATGTTAGCATCCGCGGCCGCCTCCATGATGAGACGGAGGTCCTTCAGGTAGTCCTTCACCTTGAATCCTGGCTCGTGGTCACCCTTCAGCAGCCTCGCCCCGTTGTTCGTGAGCTGCCAGCTTCCGGCGGCCCCGCCCGAGACGGCTGCATGGCATTTCTTGAGGTCCACTCCAGACTTTTTGGCGAACATGAGGGCCTCGGCCACTCCGAGCATGGTCATCCCCACCAGGATCTGGTTGACGAGCTTTACGGTCTGGCCCATCCCGTTGCCGCCGACATGGGTGACGGTCCTCCCCATGGCCTCGAAGATCGGAAGGCACTCCTTGAAAGTCTCGTCCTCTCCCCCCACCATGATGCTCAATGTTCCATCGCGGGCCCCGATGGCCCCGCCGCTCACGGGGGCGTCCATCATCTTGACTCCCTTTTTATCCAACTCCTCAGCGATCCGCCTCGTGACAGAGGGGGAGATTGTGCTCATGTCGATGACCACGGCCCCGGTCTTTGTCCCATGGATCGCTCCGCTGGGGCCGAGGATCACCTCCTCAACGTCCTTGGAGTCGGTGACGATGGAGACGACCACATCGGAGTTCTCCGCTACCTCCTTGGGAGACCCCGCGCCTTTCGCTCCGGCCTCCAGGAGAGGCTTCATCTTTGACGCCGTCCTGTTCCAGACGGTGACCGGAAAACCGGCTTTCATCAGGTTCATGGACATCCCGCTGCCCATGAGCCCAAGCCCTATGAACCCTATCTTTTTCATGAACTCACCGGGGATAAATGGTTTCCCGGCCTCTAAATCCTTTCGCCTAGCGTCCGACTGTCCTCTTCAGTTGGAGGAGGTAGTGGCTGCCAGCCAGTCCAAGGAGAACCAAGGCGAGGCCGACGATGAGCATGTAGTTCGCCTTCTTAGAGTTCCTCGTCTCCTGGCTGCTCTTGTAGGCGATCAGCAGCCCTCCGAACATGCATGCGTTGAGGAACATGGCGACGACGCTCTCGTTGAGGGTCTGCTCCCCAGTGTACGGGTGGATGGCGAGCCAGGTTCCCCCCGGTCCCGGAACTATGGAAGGGGGGTTGTCCAGCATGTCATAGATCCCTCCTCCGGCGATGAACACGCAGAAAATGACAAATGCCGCCAGTATCAGGGTCTTTAGTGACTTGGGGGCGCGCAGACTCCCCCTGGATAGATCATCGAGGAATCTCCTGATCCTCCTGCCGATGGATGAGATCTCTTTCTGCCTCCTCTCAGGGATGTTATGTAGTGTCGTGTGGGATATATTGCTTTTCACTGTTACTTGATGGATGATACTTCGATAACTCTTTAATTTGAGGTCTCCGCAGATATTCGGGGATGTAGGCTTGCCGCAGAGGGTGACATGTTCGGAGTGTAACCAAGTGCTCTACGAGGGAGACATACTCAAGTCTCCTCAGGATATAATCAAGAAATTCGATGGGAGATGCCCAAAGTGCAACCGGAAACTCAACTTCTCAACAGGCGGGATAAGCATCTATCCCGGCGAAGAG
>JAUVHT010000149.1 GCA_030593155.1 Candidatus Bathyarchaeota archaeon | reverse complement strand
GACGATTGACTAAAACTCCCTCGTGCGGGTAGGCACGAACCTGAGCCTATCAATACCTTCTCGGCGGCCTATGCTTCTGGAAGCACTCCCTGCAGTACACCGGCCGACCCTCCGTGGGCTTGAAGGGGACTTCGTCCTCTTTCCCACAGTCAGAACAGACGATCTTGGTCATCTCTCTGGGGCCCCGGTCGTAACCGCCGCGCCTCTCTCTGTATCCCAATACTTTCACTCCTTTTCGATTCGCATGCTCAGAACGCCTCGCGGTATTCCCCGCACACTGCCCACGAGGTTGGCATTACTGCTTTTAAACCTATGTATGGAAAGTTAGTCTAAACCCGGAAAAAAACTCCGCCACCTTTTAATGGGGAATCGCCCTCTTACGAGGGGAAATCCGATGCACCCGATAATCCTCATACGCCACGGCCAGGCGGAGCACAACCTGGGCGAGCTGACGGGGGGCTGGTCCAGCACCTCCCTCACGGACCTCGGGAGACGCCAGGTCGAGGCCCTCGCATCAAGGTTGAAGGACGAGCTCGAAATGCCATGTCTCCTCTACCACAGCGACATCAAGAGGGCGACCCAGACCGCTGAGATAATAGCGGAGGCGACGGGGCTTACGCCTATCCCTGATCCTGGTCTCAGGGAGTTTAACAATGGCATTGCGGCGGACAAGACCAAGGCGGAGGCGGAACCATACTATACACCGCCCACGGAGCCCATCCTCGACTGGCAGCCCTACCCCGGAGCGGAGACCTGGAGGAAGTTCTACGGGAGGGTCTCGGACTGCATGGACGCCCTCGTCCGGGGTCAGGACCGCCGCATGGTCATAGTCGCCCACGGGGGGACCATCGTCAACATCGTCGCCTGGTGGCTGCGCCTCGAGATGGAAACGCTGTCGTATGTTTCCTTCAAGACCTCGCCCGCGAGCGTCAGCGTCCTGACGGTGAGCGACCTGAACGAGAGGACCTTGGAGAGGCTGAGCGACACGGCCCACCTGCACTCCTTGGGGCTCTCTCCCCCGATCCCACAGTCTCGGTGAGGCATAGCGTCCACCCTTTCTGATCTTTTCAAGGGCGCTTCATGAATCAAGATGTCCTGAAGGAGCGGCATCCGAAGGGTCTTCGAAAGGAGAATCGAATCCTCGCCGCTCTCATGGATTTGAAGAGAGGCTTCTCTCGCCTTCACTCGGGAGTAATTCGAAATGCAAGTAGTTTTATTTAGCCTATCGATGTTTGGTAACCGATGCGCGGATGAAGACTCTTTTCCTCTACGGGAAATCCCAGAGCGCCAACAGCATCGAGTTGATCGAGACCGCCGAGAGGCTGGGCCACGACGTGGCCTCGGGGAGCATCCTGGATGTCTCCTCGGAGATCTCGGACGATGGCTCCAAGTTCTGGCTGGGGCAGGACGAGGTCACCGACGTCGACGTCTGCTTCGTGCGGAGCTTCGGGCCGGGGACCTGCGAGCAGACCACCAGGCGGATCAGCATGTTGGAGCACATGGAACTCACCGGGATCCGGTTGGTGAACCCCACCTACTCCTTCCGCCGGGCCCGGGACAAGTACTCCACCCAGTACTCCCTGGCCATGGCCGGGCTGCCCATCGCCGCCACATACACCACGGAGAGCATGGAGAGGGCGTACAAGCGCAGCCAGGAGATGGGGGTCTGCATCTACAAGCCCATCCTCAGCAGCATGGGAAAGGGCAGCCTCAAGTTCGACCACCCGGACCTCGCCTACAACGCCTGGAAGTCCCTCAGCCGCATAGGCCAGCCCCTCATCGTCCAGGAGTTCCTCGAGAACCCCGGCAGGGACATAAGGGTCTTCGTGGTCGGCGACGAGGTGGTGGGATCCGCCTACAAGTACGGGGTGCCGGGGATGTGGAAGACCAACGTGGCCCAGGGGGCCAGGATGGTGGACGAGCCCGTCCCGGAGGAGATCCTGGAGATGGGCGTGAGGGCGACGAAGGCCCTGGGCCTCGACTACGCCGGCGTGGACATCATAGAGGCCGACCGGGGCCCCGTAGTCCTGGAGGCCAACGGCTCCCCTGGCTGGCAGGCCCTCAAGAAGGCCACAGGCGTGGACATCGCCGAGAAGATAGTTACGTACTTCATGACGTGACCGGGTGGGTTACACATGGATGAGAGCCCGTCGAGGACGTCCGTGAGGATCGTCTTGGAAGGGGTCGGCGAGGCCAGGGGAGAGTTCGTCAGGTTCTCGGCTCCCATCACCGTTGGGACCCTGCTGAGGAGGCTGCCCCTGGAGGGCAGGGCTCACCCGCAGAAGGGGGGTTACTCGTTCATCATAGGCATAAGGAGGGGGGTTGAGAAGGCGGTCCGGTCCGTGAAGGCGGGGACCATCGCCTACTGGCCCATGGGGGACGCCATGGTGATATACCACAGCGACGCCCAGGCCTACAGCCCTGTGAACACAGTGGGAACGGTCACGGAGAATCTGGAGTTGTTCAAGTCCCTAAAGAGCGGGACCAAGATTAGGATAGAGAAGGCCTAGTCGGCCGCTAGGGCGTAGACCTTCAGGTTGTGACTCCTGGAGGCCAGGGACAGAACCTTCTGCTCCTCCAGCTCCTTCAGCAGCTTCTTGGCGGTGCTCACCTTGATTTTCATCTGGGTGGCCAGACCGGTGGGCGTGATGGCCTTCATCCTCTTGAGCTGCTCCATGAGCTCCTCGTTGCTCATCTCGGGGATGTCCAGGGAGCCGATGGTCTTCTCCACCCGGCCCTTGCTCTTGGGCTCCTCCTTGCCCTTCCGCCTCTGCTGCTTCTCCATCTTCTTCAAACTTTTCTTCTGAGGCATACTTCTCACCATATGCTCAGGCATGTCACAGATAAAAGTGACGCCGCAAGCCCCTAATCCACCCTCTCGAACAGGCGGGATACGGCTCCGCAGATGGGGCAGTTCTCGGGGACACCCCCGTCGGCGACGTAACCGCAGACACCGCAGAGGAAGTAGGAGGTCTCCCTCTCCCAGATCACGTGGTCCAATGCCTTCTTGT